>NZ_JAELTZ010000006.1:0-130754 GCF_016429115.1 Aquitalea sp. ASV15
AACACGGTGGCCACCAGCCGTCCCGGCCAGTCGCAGCTGGAAAACGGCTCGATGCCGGCCAATGGCAAGCCGGGCTCAGTGATGCAGATGCTGTTCATCAAAATGCAGGCGTTCGGCAAACTCGCCCTGCTTGCCCACATTGAAGGCCGAGACTGGACGGAAATAGCCCATCACGCGGGTCCACACTTCGCAGCGGGTACGCAGGGCCGGGTCGAGTTGTGCGGTGCTGATGACCTGGGGGTGTCGGGTTGGGGTTGTCATGGTGTTCTCCTGTTAAGGGACGGGTGAAAGCGTGTCAGCCTCAGCTGGCGGCAGTGGCTGCCATGGTGCGGACCAGCAGTTCGGCATCGCACTTGGGGCAGTATTCGTGGTGGCCGCTCAGATAGCCATGCTGCGGACACACCGAGAAGGTGGGGGTGACCGTGACATAGGGCAGCCGGAAGCGTTGCAGCGAGCGGCGCACCAGCTGCTTGCAGGCTGCGCTGCTGCTGATCGCCTCACGCATATACAGGTGCAGCACGGTGCCGCCGGTATAGCGGCGCTGCAGCGGCTCCTGGTGGCTGAGCGCGGCGAAGGGGTCGTCGGTATGGCCGGCGGGCAGCTGGCTGGAATTGGTGTAGTAAGGCTGGGCGTCCGTGCCGGCCTGCAGGATGCCGGGGTAGCGCTTGCGGTCTTCGCGGGCAAAGCGGTAGGTGGTGCCCTCGGCCGGGGTGGCTTCCAGGTTGTACAGATGGCCGGTGCTTTCCTGCATTTGCACCATGCGCGCACGGATGTGGTCGAGCAGCTCCAGCGCCAGCTGCTGGCCATGGGCGGTGGTGATGTCGTCGGCATCGCGGCTGTAATTGCGGATCAGCTCATTGATGCCGTTTACGCCGATGGTGGAGAAGTGATTGCGCAAAGTGCCGAGATAGCGCCTGGTGTAAGGATAGAGGCCATCGTCCATCCAGCCCTGTACCCGCCGGCGCTTGATTTCCAGGCTGTCGCAGGCCAGGGCCAGCAGGCGGTCGGTTTCGGCCAGCAGGCCGGCCCAGTCGCCGCGAAAGCGGTAGCCCAGCCGCGCGCAATTAAGGGTGACCACGCCTAGCGAGCCGGTCTGTTCGGCACTGCCAAACAGACCGTTGCCGCGCTTGAGCAGTTCGCGCAGGTCCAGCTGCAGCCGGCAGCACATGGAGCGCACCATTTGCGGCTCCAGATCGGAATTGAGGAAGTTCTGGAAATACGGCAGGCCGTAGCGGGCCGTCAGCTCGAACAGCAAATCGGCATTGGCGCTGTCCCAGTCGAAATCCGGGGTGATGTTGTAGGTGGGAATGGGAAAGGTAAAAGCCCGGCCATGCGCGTCGCCACTGGCCATCACCCGCAGAAAGGCGCGGTTGATGCGGTCCATTTCCGGCTGGCAGTCGCCATAGCAGAACGGCATTTCCTCGCCGGCAATCAGCGGGATCTGTTCCGCCAGGTCGGCCGGGCAGCGCCAATCGAAGGTGAGGTTGGTAAATGGTGTCTGCGTGCCCCAGCGCGAGGGCACGTTGAGGTTGTACACAAACTCCTGCATGGCTTGCTCCAGCTGGGCGTCACTCAGGCCATCGCGCTTGATGAAGGGGGCCAGGTAGGTGTCCACGCTGGAAAAAGCCTGTGCGCCGGCCCATTCGTTTTGCAGGGTGCCCAGAAAATTCACCATCTGCCCCAGCGCCGCGCTCAGGTGGCGCGGCGGGGCCGATTCCACCCGGCCCGGCACGCCATTGAAGCCTTCGTGCAGCAACTGGCGCAGCGACCAGCCGGCGCAGTAGCCGGCCAGCACATCCAGATCATGCAGGTGGAAATCGGCCTCGCGGTGGGCCTGGGCCACTGCCGCCGGGTAGATGCCATCCAGCCAGTAGTTGGCGGTGAGCTTGCCGGCGGCATTCAGAATCATCCCGCCCAGGCTGTAGCCCTGGTTGGCATTGGCAGAGACGCGCCAGTCGGCGCGGCTGAGGTATTCGTCCAGCGTGGCAAGCGGACTGACCATGACAGGTTTTTTCATAACAATATGTAGTGCCTTGAAATTTTCAGACACTATATATTGATTTTTAGCGCAGCAAAGTCACAGCTGGAAAAGGCTTGATGCGGATCAAGTGCCGCCCGCGCCGGCCGCTTGCACCAGGGTGGCGCCGGTTTTTCATGCTGCTGTCTTGTAGGGATTGCCCTACAGGACTACAGCATTTTTCCTGACAGTAAAATCCGCAGCCCCCCGATACCCCTGCTGTCATCCACTTTTTACAATTCAGTCATCACCATTTAAACAGGAGTGGTCATGGCTGAAACGAACGCAAGCGACATCCTGGTCCGCTTCAAGAACGTACAAAAGAGCTACGACGGCGAGACCCTGATCGTGAAGGATCTCAATCTGGATATCCGCAAGGGCGAATTCCTGACCCTGCTGGGTCCGTCCGGCTCCGGCAAGACCACCAGCCTGATGATGCTGGCCGGCTTTGAAACCCCGACCGCCGGCGAGATCATGCTGGGCGAGCGTTCGCTCAACCGCGTACCGCCGCACAAGCGCGATATCGGCATGGTGTTCCAGAACTACGCGCTGTTTCCGCACATGACCGTGGCCGAGAACCTGGCTTTCCCGCTGAAAGTGCGCGGCATGGACAAGACCGACGTCACCGAGCGCGTCAAGCGTGCCCTGTCCATGGTGCAGCTGGACAAGTTTGCCAACCGCTACCCCGGCCAGATGTCCGGTGGCCAGCAGCAGCGCGTGGCCCTGGCCCGTGCCCTGGTTTTCGAACCGCAACTGGTGCTGATGGACGAGCCGCTGGGTGCGCTGGACAAGCAGCTGCGCGAACACATGCAGATGGAAATCAAGCATCTGCACGAACGGCTGGGCGTGACCGTGGTGTATGTGACCCACGACCAGAGCGAAGCGCTGACCATGTCCGACCGCGTGGCCGTGTTCCATCAGGGTGAAATCCAGCAGATCGACAGCCCGCAAGGCCTGTACGAGCATCCGCGCAATACCTTTGTCGCCAACTTCATCGGTGAAAACAACCGCCTGCACGGCAAGCTGCTCAGCCGCGATGGCGAGCGCTGCACCGTGGGCCTGGAAAACGGCGAGCGCGTGGAAGCCATGGCCATTCACGATGCCGCCCCCGGCGCACCGGTATCGCTGTCCATCCGCCCGGAACGCATCAAGCTGAACGTGGCGCAGGAGCAAAACCGCTTCTCCGGCCGCGTGCGCGAATTCATCTATCTGGGCGACCACGTGCGCATCCGCATGGAAGCCTGTGGCAACTCCAGTTTCATCGTCAAACAGCCTATCGCCACGCTCGACCCCAAGCTGGCCGTGGGCGATGTGATTTCGCTGGGCTGGAATGTAGAACACGTAAGAGCGCTCGATCCCGTCGAACTGGCCGAGTGAGTGCGTGCGAGTGAGTAAGGTGTAGCTGTAGTCCTAAAACAATAGGAGATCTATCAAATGAAGAAATGCATGAAAGCTCTTTCGCTGGCCGTGGTTGCTGCTTGCTGTGCTCAGAGTGCCCTGGCCGGTGACCTGACCGTGATTTCCTTCGGCGGCGCCAACAAGGCTGCCCAGGAAAAGGCCTACTACGCCCCCTTCACCAAGGCTACCGGCATCAAGGTAGTGGGCGGCGAGTACAACGGCGAAATGGCCAAGGTGAAAGCCATGGTCGACACCAAGAGCGTGTCCTGGGACGTGCTGGAAGTGGAATCCCCGGAACTGGCCCGCGGTTGCGATGAAGGCATGTTCGAAAAGCTGGACTACAGCAAGATCGGCAACAAGGCTGATTTCGTACCGGGCGCTGCCCAGTCCTGCGGTGTGGGCATCTTCGTATGGTCGACCGTACTGGCCTACAACGCCGACAAGCTGAAGGTTGGCCCGACCAGCTGGAAGGATTTCTGGGATGTGAAGAAATTCCCGGGCAAGCGCGGCATGCGCAAGGGTGCCAAGTACACCCTGGAAGTAGCGCTGATGGCTGACGGCGTGGCACCGAAGGACGTGTACAAGGTACTGGCGACCCCGGCCGGCGTGGACCGCGCCTTCAAGAAGCTGGACCAGCTGAAGCCGAATATCCAGTGGTGGGAAGCCGGCGCACAACCGCCGCAGTACCTGGTATCCGGCGACGTGGTGATGAGCTCGGCCTACAACGGCCGTATCGCCAACACCCAGAAGGAAGGCAAGAACCTGAAGATCGTCTGGAACGGCGGCATGTATGACTTTGATTCGTGGGCCATCCCGAAGGGCTCGCCGAACAAGGACGCTGCGCTGAAGTTCATCGCTTTCGCCAGCAAGCCGGAAAACCAGAAGGTGTACTCGCAGAATATCGCCTACGGCCCGACCAACAAGAAAGCCGTGCCGCTGCTGGACTCGAAGCTGGTGGCTGACCTGCCGACCGCTCCGCAAAACATCAAGAGCGGTGTCGCCGTGGATGTGGCTTTCTGGGCTGACTTCGGCGAATCGCTGGAACAACGCTTCAACGCCTGGGCTGCCAAGTAAGCAGCTGCAACACGCATGACTGCTGCCGGCTCTTTTATATCCGGCAGCAGGTCCGCCCCCTCGGGGGTTCATCCCCAGGGGGTTTCACCCCTTACCTGATCCGGAGCCGGAAGAATGACCGCTTCCTCTGCACCCACCACCGCTGTCGCAGCCACCCTGCCGGAGGCCGGCCGTTCGCTGAAACAGAAGCTGGCCCGCGCCGAGCGCATGAACAAACTCAAGTCCCAGCTGCTGATCCTGCCGCTGGTGCTGTTTATCCTGCTGGTATTCGTGCTGCCCATTACCAGCCTGTTATTCAAGAGCGTCAACAACCCGGAAGTGGTGGACGCCATGCCGCACACGGTCAAGGCCATCTCCAGCTGGAGCGGCCGCGCCCTGCCGCCGGAAACCGTGTATGCCGCGGCAGCACAGGACATCCAGCAAGCACACGATGACCAGAAGCTGGGTGACCTGGGCAAACGCCTGAACATGGAAGTGGCCGGCTACCGCAGCCTGCTCAACAAGACCGCCCGTGCCCTGCCGATGGACCCGGCCCCGAAATCCTACAAGGACGCGCTGACCAATCTGGACGAGCGCTGGGGTGACCCGGCCTACTGGCAGGCCATCCGCCGCAACACCAGCAGCCAGACCCCGTTCTACCTGCTGGCCGCCATGGATCACCGCATCGATGATCTGGGCGAAATCAGCCGCTCCGCCCCGGACCAGGCCATTTACCTGGACATCTTTACCCGTACCTTCTGGATGAGCCTGGTGGTGACCGCCATTGCCCTGGCCCTGGCCTACCCGCTGGCCTACCTGCTGGTCAACCTGCCCACCCGCACCAGCAACCTGCTGATGATCCTGGTGCTGCTGCCGTTCTGGACTTCCGTGCTGGTACGGGTTGCCGCCTGGATCGTGCTGCTGCAATCCGGAGGCCTGATCAACTCCACCATGCAATGGCTGGGCCTGATCGATCATCCGCTGCAACTGGTATTCAACCGCACCGGCGTGTACATCTCCATGGTGCACATCCTGCTGCCCTTCATGATCCTGCCCATCTACAGCGTGATGAAAGGCATCTCCCCCAGCTATATGAAGGCTGCCATCTCGCTGGGCTGCCACCCGTTTGCCAGCTTCTGGCGCGTGTACTTCCCGCAGACCGTGGCCGGTATCAGTGCCGGTGCGCTGCTGGTGTTCATCCTGTCCATCGGCTACTACATCACCCCGGCCCTGCTGGGTAGCCCGAACGACCAGATGGTGAGCTACTTCGTCGCCTTCTATACCAATACCTCGATCAACTGGGGCATGGCTACCGCACTGGGCGGCCTGCTGCTGGCCGCCACCATGATCCTGTACATCGTTTACAACTGGCTGGTAGGCGCCAAGAGCCTGCGCCTGGGCTAACCCTCACCCTTCACGGAGACATAACCATGCTGAACCCGACCATGTCGCCCATCGAAAAGGTGTGGCACTACGTTCTGCGCATTACCAGCGGCCTGACCCTGCTGTTCCTGATCATGCCGGTGCTGGTGATCATTCCGCTGTCCTTTAACGAAGGCTCTTTCCTGGTGTACCCGCTGACCGGCTTCTCCTTCCGCTGGTATCAGGACCTGTTCAGCGCACCGGAGTGGATCCGCTCATTGCAGAACAGCATGATCGTGGCCCCGGCCGCCACCGTGCTGGCCATGGTATTGGGCACGCTGGCCTCCATCGGCCTCACCCGTGGCGAATTCCGTGGCAAGGGCATCATCATGTTCCTGCTGATTTCGCCGATGGTGGTGCCGGTGGTGATTGTCGGCGTGGCCAGCTATCTGTTCTTTGCCCCGCTGGGCATGGACAACAGCTATACCACGCTGATCCTGGAACATGCCGCGCTGGGCGTGCCGTTTGTCATCATCACCGTGACCGCCACCCTGCAGGGCTATAACCACAACCTGACCCGTGCCGCGGCCAACCTGGGGGCCTCGCCCATCACCACCTTCTTCCGCATCACCCTGCCGCTGATTGCGCCGGGGGTGATTTCCGGTGCGCTGTTTGCCTTTGCCACCTCGTTTGATGAAGTGGTGGTGACGCTGTTCCTGGCCGGCCCGGAACAAGCCACCCTGCCGCGTCAGATGTTCAGCGGCATTCGCGAAAACCTCAGTCCCACCATTGCGGCAGCGGCCACCTTGCTGATCGGCTTCTCCATCCTGCTGCTGCTGACACTGGAATGGCTGCGCGGCCGCAGCGAGCGTCTGCGTACCAGCTGATTGCAAACATTCCCTCATCTGCTCCATCCATTGCAGAGCATTGCAGGCCGGCCGTAACAGGTCGGCCTGATTTTTGTCAAGAAATCATTATTCAGTTTGCCGGCGGAACCGCTGTTGCTTGTAATCCGCGGCCAGCAGCTTAGTATTCAGGAAGTCTGCGCCCCGTGCGCCCATTCCTGTGCAAGTTTGTTTATGCGACTTATCCCGGCATTAAGCCTGTTCCTTGTTAGCTCCTCCCTGTTTGCCGCCCCGGGCAGCGACTCGGCCACCTGGGAATACCAGGTCAAGCCGGGGGATTCGCTGTGGTCGTTTGCCGACCAGCACCTGTCCTCTCCCGCCTATGTGCCGCGCCTGCAAAGCCTCAACCACATTGCCGATCCCTACCGCCTGACGCCGGGCAGCCGGATCAAGGTGCCCTATCCCTGGGTCAGGCAGCATCCCTCCAGCGCACAGATCGAAGAGTTTTCCGGCGAGGTCAGCGCACACGATGCCAAGGGCAAGCCGCTACCCATCAACAAGGACATGCGCTATCCCAAGGGCGTGCAGTTCCAGACCGGCAACGACGCCATGCTCAAGCTGCGCTTTGAAGACGGCTCCACCCTGCTGCTGAACGCCAATTCCAGCGCCCAGCTGCAAAACGAAATCTACTATCCCAGTACCGGCTCGGCCAAAACCGAAATCAAGCTGGACAAGGGCAATGCCGGCAGCTCGGTGATTCCCAACATCCTGATGCCCAACCGCTACCAGATACGCACGCCATCGGCGGTCACCACCGTGCGCGGCACCGAATTCCGCGTCAATACCGAGTCGGTCAGCGCCACCATGACCGAGGTGCTGCGTGGCAAGGTCAGCGTCAGCGGCAAGAGCAAGGCCCAGGTCGATGTCCCGGCCGGCTTTGGCACCCTGGCTTCAGGCTCCGGCAAACCCAGCGCCCCGGAGGCCCTGCCTGCCGCCCCGGATCTGGGCCCGCTGCCGGCAAGCAGCAGTTTCAACCCGCCCCTGCTGAAATGGGCGGCCGACCAGCAGGCCGTGGCCTACCGCATCAAGCTGCGCGGGCCGGGCGAACATGGCCACCTGCTGGCTGAACGCACGGTGGCCGCTCCGCAGCTGTTCCCGGCACTGCCCGCCAATGGCGAATACCTGCTGTCGGCACGCGCACGCAACCAGCACGGACTGGAAGGCTACGACAGCAGCAAGACCTTTACCCTGGCCGCCTTCCCGCCACCGCCGCTGCTGTTTGGCACCGCCGGCGTGCAGGAAATCCGCACACAGTCGCTGCCGCTCAAGCTGCTGGCCAGCCCGCAGCAGCCCGTGCAACTGCAGTTGTCGCGCAGCAGCGACTTTGCCAGCATCAGCCAGAGCCTGACGCTGCAGGACGGCGACATCACCCTGCAGCTGCCGGACAAGGGCCAGTGGTTCTGGCGCGTGGCGCGGCTGGATGAGCAGGGCCAGCCCGGCCCGTACAGCGATGCCCAGCAAGTCCTGGTCAAGGGCCTGTTCTCCAGCATCGGCAACAACACACCGGCCCTGCTGGGGCGGCGTTACCCGGTGAGCGGTGCCCGCTACACGCTCAAGCTGGCGGATAATCCGGCCATGCAAAACATCAGTTACCACGACACCCGGCCGCAGCCGGCCTGGCTGCTGGACACACTGCCGCGCGGCCAGTACTTTGCCCAACTCGAAATCAATGGCGATGATGGATATCACGCGGTGGAAGCGATTGAAAAAATCAACATCCAATGAGCAATCGCATAAAATACGCGCATGCCATCACCGATAAAACACCGGTCATATCAACTGCTGCCGCTGCTGGCGGGGCTGCTCGGCCTGCTGCTGGCGCTGACCGGTGCCGTGCAGCGGCTGGATTACTGGTTTTACGATGCGGCGCTCAGCCGGCACACCCTGCACAAGAGCGCCGATGATCCCATCCTGATCGAAGTGGACAACCGCAGCCTGGCCGAGATGGGCAGCTGGCCCTGGCCACGCGAGTTGCACGCCCGCCTGATCGATCAGCTGCAATACGCCAAGGCCGTCGGCCTCGACATCGCCCTGGCGGAAAGCACGCTCGCCAGCAACCAACCCGACCAGTCGCTGGCTGCGGCCATCCGCCGCAATGGCAAGGTGGTCAGCCCGGTATTTCCGGAAAGCGCCGGCGACACCCTCACCGAAACCCGGCCGATACCCTTACTGGCGGCGGCCTCCAACCGGTTGGGACACACCGACTTCGAGCGCGACAACGACGGCGTGATCCGCCGTACCTATCTGATGGCCGGTCTTGGCTCTGCTGACTTTCCCGGCTTTGCCAAGGCGGTGTACGAGGTGGCACAGGGCCTGCCCGCCCCGGCCCTGAAACTGCCCTTCCATGGCAGCGACGAATCCTGGGTGCGCGACGACGAAGTGCTGGTGCCGTTTGGCAATGGTGCCGAACCCTTCGAACGCATGTCGTATATCGATGCCCTGTCCAATGCCGAGCGCGAGACTTTTCGCAACCGCATCGTGCTGATCGGGGTGACCGCCGCCGGGCTGGGGGATATGCACACCACCCCGATTTCCGCCAATTCGGCCGGCATGCCCGGCGTGGTGATCAATGCCTATCTGCTGCGCGGCCTGCAGGATAACAGCCTGATCCGGCCACTGAACCTGCTGCGCCAGGGGCTGCTGACCCTGCTGCTGATCGTGGCACTGGACTACCTGCTGACCCCATGGAGCCGGCAACGAACGGTGCTGCTGGCTTATCCCGCCGCCACCCTGCTGGTGGCCGGCGCATCCATGCTGCTGCTAAACCTTGGCCATATCTGGTTTGCTCCGGCCAGCAGCATGCTGGTACTGGTGCTGGCCGGCCTGACCCGCTTCATCATCCGCCAGGCCAGCCTGCAGACGCTGGCCACCACCGACGGGCTGACCCAGCTGGCCAACCGCCGCCATTTTGACGAAGTGTTCATTCCGGCCATCGAACGCCAGCGCAATGCCCAGCAGCCGCTGGCCTTTGTCCTGCTGGATATTGACCACTTCAAGCTATACAACGACCAGTACGGTCACTATGCCGGCGACATGGTACTCAAGCGCGTGGCCCATGTGCTGCGCGAATCATTCCAGCGCAAGGGCGAATTGCCGGCACGCCTGGGCGGCGAAGAATTCGGCGTGCTGATGCCCGGCGCCACCATGCAGGATGCGGTCGATGCCGCCGAAACCTTCCGCCAGCGGCTGGAAGACCTCGACCTGCCGCATGATGGCAGCCCGCTGCACAAGGTGACTTGCAGCATCGGCGTGGCTGCCCGCATCCCCCAGCAAGACGACACGGCCCAACGCATCTACGAAGAAGCCGATGGCGCCCTGTATATCGCCAAGCGCTCCGGCCGCAATGTGGTCAGCCCGGCATCCAGCTAGCCGGCAATGTCCGAGAGATGTGTCCAGTCCTAACATAGGTTGACACCCACCAGCGCACCGCATGGGCTGGTCAAATGCTCGTTATCGACGCCCGATGCACCTCATCGGGCGTCTTGTATTTCAGGCTTTGGTGAGGCCGCTCGTGGTTGTAGATCCTCACCGACTGCGCCACCATCTTCCTTGCCTCCTGCAAGTCAGCGGGCCGATGCAACAGCAATTCGCCTTTCAGTATCCCGTTCACCCGCTCTGCCAGCGCATTCTGGTAGCAGTCGTAGCCATCCGTCATTGAGCACCTCAGCCCGTACCGGGCGTGAATCTGCTGATAGTAGGCCGAACAATACTGAATGCCGCGGTCTGAGTGGTGTATCAATCGCTGTCGTGAACGCCGCATCCGCAAGGCCATTTTGAGCGCACCACTGACCTCCTCCGTCTGCAAGCTGGCATGCACGTGATAGCCAACGATTTTCCTGGAGTAGGCATCGGTCACCAGACTCAGATAAGCAAACCGCTCTGCTGTCGGCAAGTAGGTAATATCCGCCACCCACACCTGCTCCGGCCCCGTCGGAATGACCTGCTGTGGTCCGGCCTTGAGCAAATTAGGGTGACGGTAAAACCGGTGATGGCTGTGGGTGGTCTTGTGGTACGCCCGCGGCGGGACCACCAGTAGACGGGCACTACGCAACAGATCGAACAAACCATCCCGCCCCAGCTTGATGCCCGCCTCAGCCATTCGCGACTGCAGCATATGGTGCAGCTTCCGCGTTCCCAGTCGGGGCTGGCGCAAACGCATATCCCGCACCCACGTCATCACTTTGCCATTCCGTTCGACACGATGGCTTTCGCTGCGGCAGCGCTTGTAATAAGCCTGGCGGCTCACTTGAACATAACGGCAGGCCCGGCTCACGCTCAACCCGTGGACTTTCCTTTGGGAAAGGACATGCCCGAAGGCTTTTTTACCACGCGTACTCCGTAGTCTTTCTTCAAGACCTCGAGCATCGCTTCGAATAGCTGCGCCTTCTCATTGGCCTCTTTGAGCTGGGTTCCCAGTTCCTTGATCCGCTGTTCCGGCGTCAGCGGTTTGTTACCTTGATTCTCCATCCGAATTCCCAAAGTGCGACGGGAGGACTTGGCACTCCAGTCCTGCAAGCCGTGCTTGCGTAACCATACCAGCACCGTCGAACGACCTTGAATGCCATAGCGGCTTTGTGCCTCTTTGTAAGTCAGTTCGCCTTTTTCTACCTGGTCTACGACCGACAGTTTAAAAGCGAGGCTGTAGTCTTGCTGGGTACGCTTGATCCTTGATTCCATATGACTCTCTTTCGTTACGGCGAAAAAGTGTCAACTTATTCCAGGACGGGACAATGTCCATAAAAAAGGCAGCCATCAGGCTGCCTTTTGCATGAGTGCTAATCTTGCGGACAGAGCACCAGCCAGTCCTCTTCCCCCACCGTCAGATGGCAGGCCAGCCGCCAGCCGGATGACACATCCGGCCAGCACTCGGCGCCAGCGGCGGCCTGGTCGATCAAGCCGGCCCGCAGCAGGACATTGCGCTCCTTGCGCCCCAAGCTCACCGGCAGCAGCGGGCCGCCATGACTGATACGCACCTTGCAGGTGCCACATGTCCCCTGCCCGCAGCGCCAGTGCAGCGGCACATCGGCCAGCCTCGCCACATCCAGCAACAGCTCACCGGGCTGGGCCTCCAGTTCGGCCAGCAGCCGCTGCTGCTGATCGACAAATCGCAGCTGCGGCATGGCTAGCAGCCGAAGCGCCCGATCGGCAACAGCTCAAGCAAATCGCCCGGCTGCACCTGCTGGCCGGCCGCCAGCCGCACCAGACCGTCGGCCCAGGCGCAGGAGGTCAGCACACCGGAGCCCTGGTTGGGGTAAGGCTGCAGCTGCCACTGGCCATCCTGCTGCACCAGCTTCACCCGCAGGAATTCCTCGCGCCGGCTGTCGGGGCGGTCCCAGACAAATCCGGCCGGATACTGCCGGGGTGCCTGGCCGATATCGGCCAACAGGCCGGCACAGCGCTGCAGATAGGGTTTGACCAGCACCTGATAAGTGACAAAGCCGGACACCGGATTGCCCGGCAGGCCGACAAAGCCCGCCTGGCCAACCCGGCCGCTGGCCAGCGGCTTGCCCGGCTTGATGGCGATTTTCCACAAGTCGAGCGCCCCTTCGGCCTCGACTGCCGCCTTGACGTGGTCTTCCTCGCCTACCGACACCCCGCCGCAAGTCATGATGACATCCGCCAGCGCGGCAGCGTCCTGCAGGATTTCGCGGGTGCGGCTGAGCGAATCGGGCACGATGCCCAGATCGGTCACCTCGCAGCCCAGCTGCATCAGCTCCGGCACCAGCCAGTAGCGGTTGGAGTTGTAGATCTGTCCGGCGGCCAGCGGCTGCCCCGGCTCCACCAGTTCGTCACCGGTAAAGAACACCGCCACCCGCAGCGGCCGGAACACGGTCAGCTCGGCCACACCGATGGAGGCTGCCAGGCCCAGATGCGCGGCAGTCAGTTGCTGCCCGGCGCTCAGTACTTGGCTGCCGCGGCGGATATCCTCGCCCGCACGGCGGATATTCTGTCCGGGACGGGGGCTCTGGCTGAACGCCACCCGGCCATCGGCTTGCAGCTCGGCCATTTCCTGCATCACCACGGCATCGGCACCGGCGGGAATGGGCGCACCGGTAAAGATACGCGCCGCGGTGGCCGCTTGCAGCGGCTGCGGCTGGCAACCGGCAGCAATGCGTTGCGACAGCGGCAGCGGCTGGCCGGCATCCGCGGTATTGAGGGCATAGCCGTCCATGGCGCTGTTGTCGTGCGGCGGCACATCCAGGCTGGCCAGCAGCGGCGTCGCCAGAATGCGGCCCAGCGCCTGCAGCAGCGGAACGGTTTCGGTAGCGGTAAGCGGCCTGGCGCGCTGTAGCAGCCAGTCGCGGGCTTGATCAACGGTGAGCATCTTGATGTTGTTCCAGCAAGGCAAGAATGAAACGGACAAGGCCGGCGGCATCGTTCCGGGTAAAAGCGGGTAGCGCAGTCGCCAGTGGCGCATCGGAAACCACCGCCAGCACCTGAGCATCGTCGAGGTAAAGCGGCGCATGGCCCAGCGCCGGATCATACACTTCCAGCTTGGGAATGGCTTCGTGCTTGAAGCCTTCGGCCAGCACCAGATCACAGGGACGCAGGGCTGCGACATGGGCGGCCAGCGGCGCATCATTGCCCTGTGGCAGGATTTCCACCAGCAGGCGGCGCTGCGCCCCTGCCAGCAAGACCTGCCGCGCGCCGGCCTGGCGATGCCGCCAGCTGTCCTTGCCCGGCTGGTCCCAGTCCACATCGTGGTGCGTGTGCTTGATCACGGCCACATCCACGCCAGCGGCCAGCAGTAGCGGAATGATTTTTTCCAGCAAGGTGGTCTTGCCGCTGCCGGAATAGCCGGCGACTCCCAGAACATACATGGCGGCGCTACTCGATAAAATGGGGCAGGAGCGCATCATAACATGTGCCCCTGCCCCATCATTCAGCCGGATGACCTAGTTATTCGGTACTCAGGCCACCGCCCGGGCAAAATGAGTCGTCTGCTCCTCGGGCTGTTCGAAACGCTTCCAGTCCACGATCATCACCTGGCTCAGCCCGCAATCCAGCGCCAGTTGCGCCTCGATTTCTTCCAGCACCTGATGACAATGGATACTGCCATTGATGGCGACTTCGGCACGCCGCATGACCGTGTCGTCGGGCGTGACAAACCAGATGCAATAGCGACTCATGCTGCCCCTCCTTCCTGTAGATGCACTTACCTTACCAATATCGGTGCAAGCGGCAGCAAACTGCAAGTTTTCGACCGCGGCAAAGCCATGGCAACCGTGACTAGGGATGGAAAACACCACAAACCACCCGCCCTGCACTTGCCCTTGCGCACCCGGCAGGCTAGTGCCGGGCCGCACGCTAGGCTCCCAGCAGATTGCCCTTGCCTAGCGGGCTGGCCCCGGCGATCTTGGCCACCGTGCCACCACGGGTGACATAGGGATGGCGGGCAAACACATAGAACACCCCGGCCGTGCCCGCGCGCAGGATGGTGCTGCTGCCGCTGACGGGGTCGATCACCTCGGCGATGGCATCGCCCGCCTGCACCACGCTGCCCAGCTCGGCCAGGCTGACAATCACCCCGGCATGCGGCGCGATCAGGGTTTCCGAGCCATCCAGCGGCGTGGCCGGATGCGGCAGTGCCGGGACCGGCTGCGCTGCGCCACGGATCACGCCGCAGCCGGTCAGGTAATGCAGAATGGCCTGACTGTCCTGATCGGCCAGCGCATGGCTGACATCACCCTCGCCGCGCAGCTCCACCGTCACCGCCACGCTGTCGAATGGCACGGGGAATTGCGGCAAGGCGGCGCGAATCTTGGCCCAGGGCAGGAAGATCGCTTCGTCGAAGGGCATCACGCCATAGGCATCGGCCAGCAGGGACGCCCCGCATTGCAGGTGGGCAGCCAGCGCCTCCACCAGCGGCCAGTGCTCGCTATGCGCGTAAATATGTACCGGGCCGGCAAAGTCGCAGTGCAGGTCCAGCACCAGATCGGCATCGATGGCCAGCAGATGCAGGGTCTGGCGCAGGCTTTGCAGCTCGGTGTTGACCGGCTCGGCCGCAATGGCGGTACGCAGCGCCTGGCGGATGATGTCGCGGTTGGCATGGGCATCCTGCGTCAGGCTATCGGCCAGCTGCGGCAGCACGCGGGCCGAAGGTTCGCTGTACAGGCGGTTGAAGTTTTCCCCGCTTTCCAGATCGAAACGGCCCTGTGGCTGGTAATGCAGCTGCTGGGCCAGGCCGATGGGATTGGCCACCGGCACCAGCACGATCTCGGCCTGCAACAGGCCCTGCTGCTCCAGCGCAGCAAACTGCTGGCGCAGCTTGTGCGCCACCAGCATGCCGGGAATCTCCCCCGCATGCAGGCTGGCCTGGATATACACCTTGCGCGGCCAGCCACCCGTTCCGGCTGCGCCGAAATGAAAGCTGGTGATGCTGCGCTGGGTGCCCAGGCTGGGCGACAGCAGCGGGTGAATTTCCGTTCGCATGAATGACTCCTGATAATGTGAGATGCCGGCAATATTACTTGAGGCTGCCGGACAAAAACTGCTGCAAGCGTTCGCTTTTGGGCTGGCTGAGCACCTGGGCCGGGTGGCCTTCTTCCTCGATCCGCCCCTGGTGCAGGAAGATGACATGATTGGACACATTGCGGGCAAAGCCCATCTCGTGCGTCACCACCACCATGGTGCGGCCCTCCTCGGCCAGTGCCTGCATCACCCGCAGCACTTCGCCCACCAGCTCCGGATCGAGCGCCGAGGTGGGTTCGTCAAACAGCATCACCTCCGGCTCCATCGCCAGGGCACGGGCAATGGCCACCCGCTGCTGCTGGCCACCGGACAGATGGGCCGGGTATTTGTTTTCCTGCTGCTCGGTCAGCCCCACCTTGGCCAGGTATTTGCGTGCGCGCTGCAGCGCTTCGGCACGGCTCAGGCCCAGCACATGCATGGGCGCTTCCATGATGTTTTCCAGCACGGTCATGTGTGACCACAGATTGAAATGCTGGAACACCATGGACAGCTCGGTGCGCATTTTCTGCAATTGTTTCGGATCACGCGGACGCTGGCTACCCTTTTTGTCCAGCACGGTCTGCAGCAGCTCGCCATTCAGGCTGATTTCGCCGGCGCAAGGCTGCTCCAGAAAGTTGATGCAGCGCAGAAAGGTGCTCTTGCCCGAGCCGGACGAGCCGATGATGCTGATCACATCGCCGGCCCTGGCCTTGAGCGAAACCCCCTTGAGCACTTCATGCTGGCCGTATTTCTTGTGCAGGCCGTTCACAGTCAATTTGTACATGGCAATCTTTCCGAATCCGTATCAATGGCCCATGGGGCGCAAAAAGGCCAGCCAGCGTTTTTCACACAGGCGGAACAGCCCGACCAGGGCAAAGGCGATGCAGGCATACAGCACGGCGGCGATGCCGAAGGCCTCGAAGGAGGCGTAAGTCGCGGCATTGACATCGCGCGCCACCTTGAGGATGTCCGGCACGGTGGCGGTAAAGGCCACGGTGGTGGCGTGCAGCATCAGGATGACTTCATTGCTGTAGTAAGGCAGTGCCCGGCGCAGCATGGCGGGAATGATGATGCGGGTGTACTTGACCCAGGGCGACATGCCCAGCGCGCGTGCCGCTTCGATTTCGCCATAGGGAATGGCGCGGATGGCGCCGGCAAAGATCTCGGTGGTATAGGCGCAGGTATTGAGGGCAAAGGCCAGGATGGTGCAGTTGAGACCCTCGCGGAAAAAGTGCTCCAGCAGGTCGACCGAGCGCACCACATGCAGGCTGTACACCCCCGAGTAAAAGATCAGCAGCTGGATATACAAGGGCGTGCCGCGAAACACATATGTATAGAACCATACCGGGCCGCTGATCCAGCGCCGCGACGACACCCGCGCCACCGCCAGCGGGATGGACAGGCAAAAGCCGCAGGCAACCGAGGCAATCAGCAGCCACAGGGTCATGGCCACGCCGGACAGGTGATAGCCGTCGTTCCACAGCCAGGCCTGCCAGTAATTCTGGATGATCTCGCTCATAGCACCGCCTTGCGCACACCGGCCGAGTAATGGTTTTCCAGCCAGATCAGCAGCAGATTGGACACGGTGGTGATCAGCAGGTACATCAGCGCGCCCACCACGGCAAACAGGAACATCTGCATGGTGGCCTTGCCGGCGTCCTGGGTGGCCTTGACGATGTCGGCCAGCCCGATGATGGACACCAGCGCGGTGGCCTTGATCAGCACCTGCCAGTTATTGGCAATGCCCGGCAGGGCAAAGCGCATCATCTGCGGAAACAACACCCGGCGAAAGCTCTGCCACGGCGTCATGCCATAGGCGATGGCCGCTTCGATCTGCCCTGCCGGCACCGACAGGAAGGCGCCGCGAAAGGTCTCGGTGAAATAGGCGCCATAGATGAAGGCCAGGGTCACCACGCCGGCCAGAAAGGGGTCGATGTCGATCTGCGCCATGCCCAGTGCCTCGGTGCACTGGTTCAGCCCCAGTTGCAGGCTGTAGAACAGCAGCAGCATCAGCACCAGGTCAGGCACGCTGCGAATCAGCGTGGTATAGGCGGTGGCCCAGCCACGCAGCAGACGGCCCTTGGCCAGCCGGGAACTGGCACCGGCCAGACCGATCAGCATGGCCAGGATCAGCGACAACAGCGACAGCTTCAGTGTCACCCAAGTACCCGCCAGAATGAGCGGGCCGAATCCGGACAGGAACATGGCTATCTCCTGACGGAAGGACACGGTGAATGATGGGAATGGCGTGCGGCAGCAGCTGACGCTGCCGGCCGGATCTGGCGGGCAGAAGGGTGTTTCATGACATTTCTCCTGGTAGAGGGTAAAGCGACCGGTCGGCCGTCCTTGCTGGACGATTCTCAGCCGGTCGCGCCCGGTGATGGCAGCCATTGCGGCAACACATCTGTCACGATCCTAATCAAGCCTTATTGTATATACAATGATTTTTTATTGTGCATGCGCAGCATGCCAGCAGCGGAGACACAGCCGCCTACCAGATAGACATGCGTATGAAACAAAGGGGGAAATAGCGGCAAATAACTGTTTTTATTGTGATATAAATCAGGCCACTCATGCAGACCGGTAGCAACGGAGCGGCCGGATCTGGCAGCAAGCGGCCATGATTTGTATATGCAATTATCGCAAAAGTGTTGCAGCCAGCACCAAAACCGGCTCAGGCCAGCACGGCGCGCAAGGCCAACCAGCGGCTCAGTTTGGCTGGATAGGACAGGGTATAGGCAGGACTGGAAGAAGGCAGATCAAACAGCAATGGCTGGCTGTCCATGCCCGCCAGCTGCTTGCGGCCGATGCTTGCCGCGGTGCCGCCATTGAAGGCAATGGCGCGCAAGGCCGGCAGGCTGGCACACAGCGCCGGCAGGTCATTGGGGCTGAGGTCGCGGATGGCTGCATCCAGGCTGCCCGGCCGCCGTGCTTGCGCCACCACATCCCACAGCCCGATACCGTGTTGTTGCAGTGCCGCCAGCCGGCTTGAGTAGTCCAGCCCCGGCAGATCACCATCCAGCAACTCGCCCAGCAAGCGCCAGAACTGGTTGCGCGGGTGGGCATAGTATTGCGCCGCCTGCAGCGAAGCATCGCCGGGCAAGGACCCCAGGATCAGCAAACGGGTTTGCGCATTCACCACCGGCGGGAAACAGGATTTGGCGCTATCACTCATGGGCAGCAGCAGCTAGAACAGCTGCCCCTGCTGCCGGGCCAGCCAGGCCTTGACCGGGCCAAAGGATTTGCGATGCGCCGCCAGCACACCATGCGCTTCCAGCGCAGCCAGGTGTTCGGCGGTGGGATAGCCCTTGTGGCGGGCAAAGCCGTATTGCGGATGCAGGGCATCCAGCGCCACCAGCTCGGCATCGCGCGCGGTCTTGGCCAGGATGGAGGCTGCGGAAATGGCCTGCACCTTGGCATCGCCCTTGACAATGGCTTCCGCCGGCAGGCTGATCTGCCTGGGTACGCGATTGCCATCGATCAGCACCCTGCCCGGCTGTGGCGTCAGCCCCTCCACCGCCCGGCTCATCGCCAGCATGGTGGCGTGCAGGATATTCAGCTGGTCGATTTCCTCGACGCTGGCACTGGCGATACACCAGGCCAGCGCATCGCGTTTGATGAGGACGGCCAGGGCATCGCGCCTGGCCTCGCTCAATACCTTGGAATCAGCCAGCCCGGCTATGGGCCGCGCCGGATCGAGAATCACCGCGGCGGCAAACACCGCCCCGGCCAGGGGGCCGCGCCCGGCCTCATCCACGCCGGCAATCAGCTCGTCAGCGGCCAGCAGATTCAGGCGCTGTGGCATCCGGCCTCCTGCAATACGGCGGTGGCAGCCAGTTCCGCCGTATCGGCCAACAGTGACTGATGCAGATCGGTAAAGGCCTGCACCATCTCCACCCTGGCATCCTGATCGACATAAAGGCGCTTGACCTCGGCCGCCAGTTTCACTGCCGTGGCATCCTTTTGCAGCAGTTCCGGCACCACAAAGCGGCCACACAGGATATTGGGCAGCCCCACATACGGCAGCTTGATCTTGCGCTTGACCAGCTGATAGGTGAGCCAGGACAGCTTGTAGCTGATTACCATCGGTCGCTTGGCCAGTGCCACTTCCAGTGTGGCGGTGCCACTGGTGACCAGCACCACATCGCTGGCAATCATCGCCATCTGCGCATGGCCGAACAGCTTGCGCAGCGGCAGATCCCAGGCTTTGTGGCGGGTCAGCAAGCGGTCGAACAGATCCATGGTGGCGCGGGTGGCCAGCGGCACCAGGAAAGTGGCATCCGGATAATCGCGCAGCAGGATGCGCGCCGCCTCGATATACAGCGGGGCCATGAATTCCAGCTCGCTCTTGCGGCTACCCGGCATCAGGGTGAATACCGGCGCCTGCCGTGGCAAACCCAGCTGTTCGCGCATGGCCAGCTGGTCCGGCACCATGGGGATGGCATGGGCCAGCGGATGGCCAACAAAGTCCGCCCGCACCTTGGCCTGCCGGTACAGCGCTGGCTCCATCGGAAACAGGCAGAGCACGCGATTGACTGCCTTGCCTATCTTGTAGATACGCTCCAGCCGCCATGCCCATACCGAGGGGCTGACATAGTGCACGGTGGCAATGCCGCTTTTCTTCAAGGCCGCTTCCAGCGCCAGATTGAAGTCCGGCGCATCCACCCCGATAAAGACATCGGGCTTTTCGGCCTGCAACTGTGCGCGCAGAGTGCGGCGGATACGCAGCAGCTCAGGCAGACAGCGCAGCACCTCGGCATAGCCGCGCACGGCCAGTTTTTCCTGCGGCACCATCGAGGTAAAACCTCGCGCTTCCATGCGCGGGCCGCCGATACCGGCAAATTCGATATCCGCATGGCGCGCTTGCAGCGCCTCCATCAGGTGGGCTGCCAGCAGATCGCCTGAGGCTTCGCCAGCCACCATGGCCACCTTGAGCGCGCCTTTACGCTTGAACAAGGGTTCGGACATGGTCAGCGGATGATGCCTCGCTCGGACTGGGCAAAGAAGCGGGTAAACGGCTCCAGCTCGGCATGGCCTTGCTGGGCTTCGGCCAGAATGGCTTCCTTGGCGGCATCGTATTGCAGACCCTGGCGGTACAGCGCCTTGTAGGCATTGCGCACGCGGCGGATCTGTTCCGGCGTGAAGCCACGGCGCTTCAGGCCCTCGGCATTGATGCCGGCCGGCACCGCACGGTTGCCATGCGCCATCACATACGGCGGCACGTCCTGTGCCACTGCACTGGCAAAGGCGGTCATGGCGTGATCGCCGATGATGGCAAACTGGTGCACGCTGGTGAAGCCACCCAGGATCACCCAGTCGCCGATATGCACATGGCCGCCCAGGGTGGCGTTATTGGCAAAAATGGTGTGATTGCCAATCTGGCAGTCATGGCCCAGATGCACATAGGCCATGATCCAGTTGTCGTTGCCCAGGCGGGTGACACCCACATCCTGCGCGGTACCGATATTGAAGGTGCAGAATTCGCGGATGGTGTTGTTGTCACCGATTTCCAGCCGGGTCGGCTCGCCGGCGTATTTCTTGTCCTGCGGGATGGCGCCCAGCGAGCTGAACTGGAAAATGCGGTTGTTCTTGCCGATGCTGGTATGGCCTTCGATCACCACGTGCGGCCCCACCCAGGTGCCGCTGTCTATGCTGACATCCGGCCCGATGATGGAGTAGGCACCGATTTCCACATCGGCGGCGATGTTGGCTTTGGGATCAACAATGGCTGTCGGGTGAATGGCCATGATCAGACCTCGCGCTTGGCACACATGATTTCGGCTTCACAAGCCACCTGGCCGTCCACCAGCGCACGGGCGGTGTACTTGCCGATACCACGCTTGGTGGTGATTTCTTCCACTTCAAAGATCAGCTGATCACCGGGCACGACCTGACGCTTGAAGCGCGCCTTGTCGATGCCGACAAAGAAATACAGCTCATTGTCAGCACGCGCACCCTGGCTCTTGATCGCCAGGATGCCGGCAGCCTGTGCCAGGGCTTCGATGATCAGCACACCCGGCATCACCGGGTATTGTTCGAAATGGCCACAGAAGAAGGGCTCGTTGATGGTGACGTTCTTCAGTGCCTTGATACGGGTATTCGGCACCAATTCGGTGACACGGTCGACCAGCAGGAAGGGGTAGCGGTGCGGCAGGCACTGCATGATTTCCCGTACATCAATCGTCACGGCGTGTTCAGTCATTGGCGTTGTCCTCAGGTTCTTTCAGTTTGCCGATCTCGCGTTCGAGTTGTTTTATGCGCTTGGCGAGATCGTCCAGATGTCTTACATGAACGGCGTTACCCAGCCATTCCTTCATGGTTTGCAGCGGATAGGACGAGGCATAGGTGTCCGGCTGGCGGATGGATTTGGACACCAGGGTGCCGCCACCGATATGCGTCTTGTCCGCCACCTCGATATGGCCGACGAACATGGCCGCCCCACCGACAGTACAGTGGGCGCCGATCCGGGTGCTGCCGGCAATGCCGACACAACCGGCAATCGCCGTGTGTTCGCCGATCTGCACATTGTGGGCAATCTGCACCAGGTTATCGATCTTGGCGCCACGGCGGATGATGGTGTCGGCCAGCGCGCCGCGGTCGATGGTGGTATTGGCCCCCACTTCGACATCATCCTCGATGATGACGCGACCGGTTTGCGGAATCTTGAACCAGTGGTCTTTGGCCCAGGCCAGGCCAAAGCCGTCGGCACCGATCACGCTGCCGGAATGCACGGCGACGCGGTTGCCCAGCAGGCAGCCGTGATAGACGCTGACATTGGGATAGAGCACCACATCGTCGCCCAGCACGGTGCCGTCGCCGATCACCACGCCAGGATGCAGGATGCAGCGCTCGCCGATGACCACGTCACGGCCGATGCTGACATGCTCGCGCACCTCGGTGCTGGCGGCGATGACACTGCCCTCGCCCACCACCGCAGTGGCGTGCAGGCCAGGCTGTGGCTGGGCCGGTGGATGGAACAGCGTGGCCACCTTGGCAAAGTACAGATAAGGGTCGTCCACCACGATCCAGGAGCGTGCCGGATCCAGCTCGGCCGCGAGCTTGGGGGAAACGATCACCGCACCGGCCGCACAGCTGTCCAGCTGCTTGCGGTACTTGGGATTGGACAGAAAAGTGATATCGGTCGGCCCCGCCACATCCAGCGGTGCCAGACGCTCGACCATGCGGTCAGCGCCCTCGAGTGCGCCGCCAAGGCGGGCCACGATATGAGAAAGCGTGTACGCCATCAAAAATGAAAGCCGACCACGGGTCGGCTTCTCCCGTAACTGTTAGGCAGGATTATTTCTCAAGTTCCTTCAACACCTTGCCGGTCAAATCGAACTTGGGATTGACATAAACCACATCCTGCAGGATCAGGTCGTACTGCTCGCGGTCGGCAATCTGCCGCAGCACGCGGTTGGCACGCTCCTGTACCGAGGCAAACTCTTCGTTGCGACGCTGATTGAAGTCTTCGGACAATTCACGCCCCTTGGCGCGATAGTCGCGATCCAGCGCTGCATATTCGCGCTCGTAGCGTTTGCGGTCGTCAATGGACAACGTGCTCTTGGCCAACAGGACTTCCAGCTCTTTGGCACGGTTTTCCATTTTTTTCAGCTCGGCCCTGCGGTCGGCAAACTCCTTGTCCAGTTTTTTCTGGATGGCGATGGCCGGCGCAGCTTCGCGGTATACCCGCTCGATATTGACAAAACCCAGCTTGAAATCAGCCGCAGTGGCCTGCAGGCTGAGCAGGGCCAGCCCCGCCAGCCACCATTTGAAAGAAGATTTCATGTTCAGGCCTCTTTCCGTTTAGAAGACAGTGCCCAGCTGGAACTGGAAGCGCTGCTGCTTGTCGCCTTCCTTCTTGCGCAGCGGATCGGCGTAGCTGAACTTCATCGGACCCAGCGGCGACAGCCAGGTCACGGCAAAACCGGTGGAGTAACGCAGTTCGCTGCTGGGGGTGCTGCCAGTAATGGTGGTATCCCACACCGTACCGGCATCGAAGAACACACTGGCACGTACCGATTTGTTGTCCTTCATGCCCGGGAAGGGGAACAACACTTCGGCATTGGCCACCGCCTTGCGGGTACCGCCCATGTAGTCGCCATTGGTGTCTTTCGGACCCAGGCTGTTGGTGTCGTAGCCACGTACCGAACCGATGCCGCCCAGATAGAAGTTCTGGAAGAACGGCAGGGTGGAAGTCTTGCCATAACCATTGGCATAGCCCACCTCACCGTTCAGCATCAGGGTATAGGTCTTGGATAGCGGGAAGAACCACTGCTGGCTATGCGTCAGGCGGTAGTACTCGAGATCGCCACCCGGCAGACCGGCATCCGCCTGCACCTTGATCGAGGCGCCACGCGTCGGCCACAGCGAGCTGTCGCGGGTATCGCGGCCCCAGCTGACCGAACCCAGCAGGGTCTTGTTCGTTGAACCATGCTGGTTGACGAAGTCGATATAGCGCTGCGGACTGGTGTCGTAAGTGGTGATCTTGGTCTGTTCCACACCAAGGCTGAAATTGATGCGGTCAAATTCGGTCACCGGCACGCCAAAACGTACCGCGGCACCATCGGTCGAGGTCTTGTAGGCCGAGGTCGAGGTGGCATCCGGATTGTACACACGGTGGTACAGGTCGTAGCCGAGGCTGACGCCGTCCGGAGTGAAGTACGGATCGGTAAACGACAGCGAGATGTTCTTGTTCACCTTGCCGTTGGAAATACCGAAAGACATGTATTTGCCGGAGCCAAAGATATTGCTCTGCGAAATGCTGGCCGACAGCTGGATGCCCTCACCCTGCACAAAGCCCACGCCGGCGGAGATGCTGCCGGTAGCACGCTCTTTCAGGTTGATGTTCATGTCCACCTGATCGGCGGCATCAGCCACCGCCGGGGTTTCCACGGTGACATCTTCAAAGTAGCCCAGCAGCTCGATACGCTCCTTGCTGCGCTTGACGTTGGCCGCATTGTAGGGAGCACCTTCCAGCTGGCGCAGTTCGCGCCGCACCACTTCATCGCGCGTCTTGGTATTGCCGGCGATGTTGACACGGCGTACATAAGTCTTGCGGCCCGGATCGACGAAGAAGGTGAAGCCGACCTGCTTCTTGTCACGGTTGATTTCCGGCAGTGCGTTCACATTGGCAAAGGCATAGCCTTCATTGCCCAGGCGGTCGCTCAGCGCCTTGACGCTTTCGGTCACCTTCTCGTTATTGAACACTTCGCCGTTCTTGATGGTGATCAGCTTGCGCAGATCCGCCTCGGGCACTTTCAGATCGCCGGCCAGCTTGATGTCGGAAACGGTGAACTTGCCGCCTTCGCTGACATTGATGGTGAGGAACATGTGTTCCTTGTCGGCACTCATGGAAACCTGGGTGGATTCGATATTGAATTCCAGATAACCCTGGTTCTGGTAGAAGGCCTTGAGCTTTTCCAGGTCGCCGGTCAGCTTCTGCTTGGAGTACTGGTTATCCTTGGTCAGCCAGGACAGCCAGCCACCGGAAGTCAGCGTCATCTCGTCCAGCAACTGGTCCTGGGTAAAGGCCTTGTTGCCGACGATATGGATGTCCTTGATCTGGGCGGTAATGCCTTCGGTGATGTCCAGGGTGACCGCGACGCGATTGCGCTCCAGCTTGGTCACCTGCGGGGTGATTTCCACCGCATACTTGCCGCGGCTGTAGTACTGGCGCTTCAGTTCCTGTACCGCACCGTCCAGCAAGGCCTGGTCGAAAATGCGCGATTCGGCAAAGCCGTTGTCCTTCAGTGCCTTTTTCAGCTGATCCTTGCTGAATTCCTTGGCGCCATTGATGTTGAGCTGGGTAATCACCGGGCGCTCGGCCACGGCCACAATCACCACGCCGTCGCGCGACTCTACCCGCACATCGTCGAAAAAGCCGGTGGCAAACAGGCTCTTGATGGATTCACGCGCCTTTTGTTCGCTGAAGGTGTCGCCCACCTTGACCGGGAGATAGTTGAAGACGGTACCGGCTTCGGTACGCTGCAGGCCTTCAACCCGGATATCCTTGATCACGAACGGATCTGCAGCCCAAACAGCTGTTGCCGTAGTCATGCCCAGCACAGCGGCCGCAAGTAGTTTCAATTTCATAGGTTTGTTTTAACCCCCAAAAAGGCGGCTGATATCGTTCAGCACGGCAAACAGCATCAGCGACGCCAGCAGGATGAATCCGATCTTCTGTCCAAACAGTTGCGCACGCTCGCTCAACGGGCGGCCTTTGACCAGCTCCGCGACATAATACATTAAGTGCCCGCCATCCAGCACAGGTATTGGCAAGAGATTCAACACGCCGATACTGACACTGATCAGCGCCAGAAATTCAAGATACGGGCTCCAGCCCTCGCGCGCGGTCTGGCCGGCGATGCTGGCAATGGTCAGCGGCCCGGACAGATTGTCCAGCGAGGCCTGACCGATCACCATGCGCCCGAGGAATTTCAGGCTCATCCACGCCGTGCTGCCGGTCTTGTGCAAGGCCTCGACAGCGGCTTCGGCCACGCCAGGCTTGTGCATGAAGCTCAGCTGCTTCATCCAGGCGCCATCCACCAGCGGCGCCGCACCGATACGACCAATCATCACGTCGCCATCGGCCACGGTGGCCGGGCGCAGCTTGACATCCAGCGGCTTGCCGTCGCGCTCGATACGGATCAGCAATTCCTTGCCCGGACTTTCGTGAATCAGCTTGACCCAGGCATCCCAGCTGGCCAGCGGTTTGCCATCTGCCGACAACAGCTTGTCACCCGCCTTGAGACCGGCCTTGGCTGCCACGCCACCCTCTTCCACGCCACCAATGGCCGGCAGGTAGCGCAGCGGCATCAGGCCGGGATTGCCCTGTTCCAGCGCCTTGAGCGCCTCTTCATCCGCCTGCGCCGGGTCGATGCTGCGCAACTGCGTGGTGGCCTGTGGCGTTTTCACCTGCACGCGAATCGGCACATCACCACTGCCGGCAGCATCCACCAGCGCCAGTCGCAGCTGCTGCCAGTCTGCCACCGGCTGGCCGTTGACCGACAACACGCGGTCGCCCGGCTGAAAACCGGCAGTGGCCGCCAGGCTGGGGGTCAGCACCGTGCCCACCTGCGGCGACAGTTGCACCATGCCGCCGGCGATCACTGCCCAGTAAAACAAGACCGCCAGCAGCAGATTGGCCAGCGGACCGGCCACCACGATGGCCATGCGCTTGAGCACAGGCTGGTTATTGAAGGCCAGATGACGCTCCCCGGCCGGCACTTCCATTTCGCGTTCATCCAGCATGCGTACATAGCCGCCCAGCGGAATCGGGCTGATGGCCCACTCGGTGTCGCCGCGCTGAAAGGTGCAGAGCGGCTTGCCGAAACCGACGGAAAAGCGCAGCACCTTGACTCCACACAGCCGCGCCACCCAGAAGTGACCCAGTTCGTGAAAGGTGACCAGTACGCCGATGGCCACCAGGAATGCAATGAATGTCAGCATGAGCCCACCTTGTTTGCGGCAAAGCGTCGCGCCTCGCCATCCTTGTCCAGCAGTGCCGCCAGCGTATTGCTGGCCGACAGGCTGACACCGGCCAGCGTGGCTTCCACCACCCTGGCGATATCGACAAAGCGCAGGCGACCCTCCAGAAAGGCTGCCACCGCCACTTCATTGGCTGCATTGAGCACGGCCGGCGCATCGCCACCGCTTTGCAAGCTGGCAAAGGCCAGCCCCAGGCAGGGAAAGCGCTGCAAATCCGGCTGCTCGAAGGTGAGCGAGCCCATGCTGAAGAAGTCCAGCGAGGTCACCCCCGCCTCGATGCGCTCCGGCCAGGCCAGTGCGCAGGCGATCGGCGTACGCATGTCCGGGGAACCCAGCTGCGCCAGCACCGAGCCATCGCGGTATTGCACCATGGAATGGATGACACTTTGCGGATGGACCACCACATCGATGCGTTCCGGTGGTGCAGCAAACAGCCAGTGCGCCTCGATCACCTCCAGCCCCTTGTTCATCAGGCTGGCAGAATCAACGGAAATCTTGCGCCCCATCACCCAGTTGGGATGACGGCAGGCATCTTCCACGGTCACATTCAGCAAGGCGTCGGCACTGTGCCGGCGGAACGGACCACCCGAGGCGGTCAGGATGATCTTGCGAATGCCGGAGACGTCCAGATTGCCGGCATAGTCATGCGGCAAGGACTGGAAAATGGCATTGTGCTCGCTATCCACCGGCAGCAGCGTGGCACCATGCTCACGCACCGCCTCCATGAACAGCCGGCCAGCCACCACCAGCGCCTCCTTGTTGGCCAGCAGGATTTTCTTGCCGGCACGCGCCGCCGCCATGGCCGATGGCAAACCGGCAGCGCCGACAATGGCAGCCATCACCACATCGACTTCCGGCAAGGCAGCCACCCGCTCCAGCGCGGCTGCGCCGTGCAGCACCTCGGTGGCCAGGCCCTGCTCACGCAGCCTGCCTTGCAAGGCATTGGCGGCGACAGCATCTGCCACCACGACATAAAGGGGAAGAAAACGACAAGCCTGCTCGAACAGGCGATCCACCTGGCGGTGGCCACTCAGGGCGACCACACGGTAACGATCAGGATGACGGGCAACCACATCCAGCGTGTTGACGCCGATGCTGCCGGTTGCCCCAAGAACTGCAATGCCTTGAGGTTTCATGAGATGAGCTTACAGCCCGCCCAGCACGCGCAGCGCATTGCTGACTGCCAGAACGGCAATGAGACTATCGATTCGGTCGTAAACGCCGCCATGGCCAGGCAGCAGCTTGCTGCTGTCCTTCATGCCCGAGACGCGCTTGAACCAGGATTCCAGCAGATCACCACAGACGCTGACCGCGGTAAGCGGCAAGGCCAGCAGCACCAGCCCCCACAGAGGCAAGCCTACCGAGATCCAGCCCAGCTTGCTGACAATGACCACGTACACCGCCACGCCGACCAGTGCGCCGTACACGCCCTCCCAGCTCTTGCCAGGGCTGATGGAAGGCGCCAGCTTGTGCTTGCCGAAGGCTTTGCCAGAGAAATAGGCCGCCACATCCGCCACCCACACCAGGCCCATGACGGCCAGCAAGGTCAGGGCATGGGCGCTGTCGGGCTGTGGCCGCCATTCCAGAAAACCATACCAGGCCGGCAGCATCAGCAACCAGCCCAGTAGCATGGCCAGCGGCTGCGAAGTCAGCTTCCAGCGCCGCACCAGCCACAAGGGCATCACCAGCAACCAGAACGCCAGCGCCAGGCCATGAGCAGCCAGCGGCATATGCCAGCCCTGCCACCAGGACAGGCCAGCGAATGCGCTGCTCAGTACCAGATAGGCCCATTGCCGCGCACCGTGCAGACCGGCCATGCGGGAGAATTCCCACAGCGCCAGCAGGATGATCAGCCAGGAAAAGCCGGCCCAGACATTGGCCGGAAACAGGAACAGGGCTGCCAGCATCAGCGGCAGCAAGACCAGGGCAGTCAGAATGCGAGTCTTGAGCATGGAGGATCAGTTTCTGCGCTGCTGGACCGGCAGCTGTTCGCTGGTACGGCCAAAGCGGCGCTCGCGTTCGCGATAGGAATTGAGCGCGCCCTCCAGGGCCGTGCGATCAAAGTCCGGCCACAACAGATCGGTAAAGTACAGCTCGGAATAAGCCAGCTGCCACAACAGGAAGTTGCTGATGCGCTGCTCGCCACCCGTGCGGATGAACAGGTCGGGCTCCGGCGCCCAGTGCGTGGACAAGCGCGCGGCCAGATTCTCTTCGGTGATTTCACTGACACCATCGGCAATCAGGCCGTTGACGGCATGGAGCACATCCCAGCGGCCACCATAATCGGCAGCAATGCTCAGCACCAGGCCATCATTGCCGGCCGTCTTGTCTTCCGCCGCCTGGATACGCTCGGCCAGCGCCGGGCTGAAACGCTCGCGCGTACCCAGTACCCGCAGCCGGATATTGTTGGCATGCAGCTTGCTGACTTCGCTTTCCAGCGCACGCAGGAACAGCTCCATCAGAAAGGACACCTCATCCTGCGGCCGCCGCCAGTTTTCCGTGGAAAAGGCGAACAGCGTCAGGTACTCCACCCCCAGCTCCTTGCAGGCGGTCACCACTTCGCGCACGGTATCCAGCCCTTTTTTGTGGCCGGCTACCCGTGGCAGGAAACGCTTCTTGGCCCAGCGGCCATTGCCATCCATGATGATGGCGATATGCCGGGGTACGCAGCGCACCTCCGGCACGTCCTTGGTGGAGCTTCCAAACAAGGCTATTTCCTTTATACCGCCATCAGGTCTGCTTCTTTGGCCGCCAGTGCCTTGTCGATCTCGGCGATGAACTTGTCGGTCATCTTCTGGATATCGTCCTGACCGCGGCGCTCGTCATCTTCGGTGATGGACTTGTCCTTGATCAGGTTCTTGAATTCATTGTTGGCGTCGCGGCGGATGTTACGCACGGCAACACGCGCACCTTCAGCCTCGCTGCGCACCACCTTGATCAGGTCACGACGACGCTCTTCAGTCAGCATCGGCATCGGCACACGGATGATGTCACCCATGGATGCCGGGTTCAGGCCCAGATCGGAGTCACGGATGGCTTTTTCGATCTTGGCCACCATGTTTTTTTCCCAGGCTTGCACACCGATGGTGCGGGCATCGATCAGGCTGACATTGGCCACCTGATTCACCGGCACATCGCTACCGTAGTAATCGACCATGACATGATCAAGAATGCCGGTGTGGGCGCGACCCGTGCGCACTTTGGTCAGGTCGGTCTTGAACGCCTCCAGAGACTTGCTCATCTTCTGCTCGGCGGATTTCTTGACTTCATTAATCATGCTTGCTCCAAAAATCGGTACTTTGAAAAACAAGGCGGAAAGCGGCTACCAGCCGTTTCCGCCCCTTGGTATTCATCAAGCTCAGCAGTGTACCAGCGTGCCTTCATCTTCGCCAAGCACTACGCGCTTGAGTGCGCCCTGCTTGAAGATGCTGAACACCTTGATGTTCAGGTGCTGGTCGCGGCACAGCGCGAAGGCGGTGGCATCCATCACCTTCAGATTGCGGCCGATGGCCTCATCGAAGGTCAGGGTCTGGTAGCGCACGGCATCCGGATTTTTCTTCGGGTCGTCAGTGTACACGCCATCGACCTTGGTGGCCTTGAGCATGATGTCCACGTTCATTTCCATGCCGCGCAGGGCGGCTGCGGTATCGGTGGTAAAGAAGGGGTTGCCGGTGCCGGCACCGAAAATCACCACCTTGCCTTCTTCCAGATACTGCATGGCCTTACCGCGCACATAGGGCTCGGCGATCTGCTGCATGGTCAGCGCGGACTGCACGCGGGCCACCACGCCCACCTTGCCCATGGCATCCTTCAGCGCCAGGGCATTCATCACCGTCGCCATCATGCCCATGTAGTCGGCCGTGGCACGGTCCATGCCGCTGGCTGCACTGGACACGCCGCGGAAGATATTGCCACCACCAATCACGATGCCCACCTGCACGCCAAGCTCTACCACTTCCTTGATCTGGCCAACAATCTGCTCGATGGTCGAGCGGTTGATGCCATAGTTATCGTCACCCATCAGGGCTTCACCAGACAGCTTGAGCAGAATGCGTTTATAGGAAGGAGCTTGGCTCATGATAACCTCGAGTTGGGTGTTTTTAGGGCGTTCAGTTTGCAAAACGGCACCCTGCAGGCAGGGTGCCGTTCGATCATACAGTCTTGTCAGACTTACAGCTTGGCAGCGGCAGCCACTTCAGCAGCATAGTCTACAACCTTCTTCTCGATGCCTTCGCCAACAACGAACATGGCGAATGCATTTACGGAAGCAGATTTTTCAGCCAGCAGCTTTTCTACGGTCACGTCCGGGTTCTTGACGAAAGGCTGACCTACCAGGGTCACTTCAGCCAGGAACTTGTTGACGCGGCCTTCCACCATCTTGGCGACGATGTCGGCCGGCTTGCCGGATTCAGCAGCCTGCGCGGTGTAGATCTTGCGCTCTTGTTCCAGGGTTTCGGCCGGAACCTGCTCCTTGGATACACAGATCGGCTTGGAAGCAGCGATGTGCATGGCGATGTCACGACCCAGCGCTTCGTCACCCTTCAGGTCGACGATCACGCCGATCTTGGCACCGTGCAGGTAGGTGGCGATGGTGCCGTCGGTTTCGTAACGCACGAAACGGCGGATGGTCATGTTTTCGCCCAGCTTGGCGATGGCAGCCTTGCGGATGTCTTCAACGGACTGGCCGTCGATCACCACAGCGGACAGGGCTTCCACATCGGCCGGGTTGGCAGTGGCAGCAGCCTGGGCGGCAGCATTGGCCAGGGCAACGAAAGTCGGGTCCTTGGCTACAAAGTCGGTTTCACAGTTCACTTCAACCAGGGCGCCAACGCCGCCGGCAACGTAAGAACCGATGATACCTTCGGCAGCCAGACGGCCAGCCATCTTGGAAGCCTTGTTACCGGACTTGATGCGCAGAATTTCTTCGGCCTTGGCCGCGTCGCCTTCCGCTTCAACCAGGGCTTTTTTGCACTCCATCATGCCCAGGCCGGTAGCAGCGCGCAGATCCGAAACCATCTTTGCGGTAATTTCCGCCATTTGTAACTCCTGTATTCGATACGTAAGGTAATCAGGTCTAAAAAAAGGGGCTTGCGCCCCCTTTCGAGTCTGCTTACTCAGCCTGGGCCGTTTCAGCAGCGGCTACGACTTCTTGCAGCGACTGAGCGCGGCCTTCCAGCACGGCGTCGGCGATGCCGCGAGCGTACAGGCGGATAGCGCGACTGGAGTCGTCGTTACCCGGAACTACGTAGTCGATGCCGTCCGGGGAGTTGTTGGTATCAACAACGCCGATTACCGGGATGCCCAGTTTCTTGGCTTCAACGATGGTACCTTTCTGGTAGCCAGTGTCGATAACGAAGATGGCGTCCGGCAGGCCCTTCATATCTTTGATACCGCCCAGCGAGCGTTCCAGTTTGTCAACTTCGCGTTGCAGGTCCAACAGTTCTTTCTTGTTGTAGCCCATGTCAGCGCCTTCCAGGATGGCACGCTTTTCTTCAAGACGCTTGATGGACTGCTTCACGGTCTTGTAGTTGGTCAGCATGCCGCCGAGCCAGCGGTGATCAACAAACGGCATGCCAGCGCGAGCGGCTTCTTCACGGACGATCTCACGTGCCTGACGCTTGGTACCAACAAACATTACGGTACCCTTGTTGGCGGCCAGACGACGCACATATTCCTGGGCGCTGATGAACAGCGGCAGAGTCTTTTCCAGGTTGATGATGTGGATCTTGTTGCGGCTGCCAAAGATGTACTGAGCCATCTTCGGGTTCCAGAAACGGGTTTGGTGGCCGAAGTGAACACCGGCCTCAAGCATTTGACGCATGGTAACGTTGGTGGACATGCAAAAACTCCTTAAAGGGTTAAGCCTCCATCCGCGCAGACAACCGTCAGTATCAGAAAAATGACGGCACCCTTTGGCACGGATGTGCGTAGTTTATTCCCCTACCCAATGTAGAGGACGCAAGATTCTAGCACCACCGGGCAGGCTCACTCAAGCGTCTTGCCGGTGTTTGCCTGCTCGCGGGCCGATTCCTGCCTTTTTCGCAGCTTGCGCCGTGTCATTCTTGCAATAAACAGGGTGGGCAGGAAGCCGAGGAAAAACAGGATGGAGAACGTAGCCCACAGGCTGTTCTGCGCCACCGCCAGCATCAACACCACGTAGAGCCAGCCGATCAATACCATGTACATAATCAAACAACCGTTTGAATTTTTCGAAAAAAGCCTGAACAATAGCGGCACATTGTAAACCACCCGCCCGGCCACCATCATGCAAACCCGCTTTACCGAAACCTTTGGCGTGCGCCTGCCACTCGCCTGCCCCGGCATGAGCTATATCGCCACCCCCGAACTGGTAGCCGCCACCGCCAATGCCGGTGGGCTGGGCATTCTGGCCAGCGGGCCACTTAATCCGACACAAACCCGCGCCGCCATCCGCCGCATCCGCGAACTGACCGACAAGCCCTTTGGCATTGGCTGCACGCTGATGATGCCGGGCGCGCGCGAAAACTGCGAGGTGGCACTGGAAGAACAAGTGCCCGTCATCAACTTCTCGCTGGGCAAGGGCGACTGGATCGTCGAGCGCGCCCATGCCTATGGTGGCAAGGTGCTTGCCACCGTGGTCACCGAGAAGCATGCCATTTCGGCAGAAAAAGCCGGCGTGGACGGCCTGCTGGTCACCGGCCATGAAGCGGCAGCCCATGGTGGCGAGGTGACATCGCTGGTGCTGATTCCCGCCATTCGCAAGGTCAGCAGCCTGCCCATTATTGCCGCCGGTGGCTTTGGCAGTGGTGCTGGCCTGCTGGCCGCCCTGGCGCTGGGTGCCGATGCCGTGGCCATGGGTAGCCGCCTGGCCATGACCCGCGAAAGCCCGGTGCATGAGCGCAGCAAGGAGATGATTCGCCAGCGCAGCGTGGCTGATACTTTGTATTCGCGTAATTTCGACGGCCTGTGGTGCCGCATGATGGACACCCCCACCGCCCGTGCCGCCACCCGCAAGCCGATGAATCTGCTGGCTGCCGCCTGGAAGGCCAGCGCCATCGCCCGCAAGCTGGGCATGCCGGTATGGAAGGTAGCCGTGGGCGGCATGCTGCAAAAACCGCAGGAACTGCGCCAGCTGGCGCTGTTTGGCGCGGCGACCGAATCCATCCGCCTGGCCATTGAGGAGGGCGATCACCAGCATGGCGTGCAGTTGATCGGCCAGGTGCAGGGCTTGATTGATGATGTTCCCAGTGTGCAGCAGCTGTTCGAGCGCATCATGCAGGAGGCCGGGCATGGCCTGAGCCGGCTGCAGCAACTGCAAGCCTAGCGCAGCGCGCCGCCATTCATTCCATTCGACTGGCGGCGCATTTTTCACACTGCATCGCCGCAAACAGCGGGATTTACCTCGATTAAACCCGCCTTGCACGCAACAAGATGCTGAATCGCCGCATCTTGCCGCATTGCCCGTCCCCATCCCTTCCCGTATTCTCTCAGGCTGACCCACCCGCCCGGCCGCAGGCCGCCACAGAGCGACCAGCCCACACTGACAAGAGATTACCCATGATCCCGCATCACCACGAGACCGACCCCAACCCGCTACGCCCGCTCAATCGGCAGGACTACCGCACCCTGGCGCTGGCTGCCCTCGGCGGCGCGCTGGAGTTTTACGACTTCATCATTTTCGTGTTTTTTGCCCTGGTCATCGGCAAGCTGTTTTTCCCGCCGGACATGCCGGACTGGCTGCGCCAGTTCCAGACCTTCGGCATCTTTGCCGCCGGCTATCTGGCGCGTCCGCTGGGCGGCATTGTCATGGCGCACTTTGGTGACAAGCTGGGACGCAAGCGCATGTTCACCTTGTCCATCGTGCTGATGGCCGTTCCCACCTTGCTGATGGGCATGCTGCCCACTTACGCCAGCATCGGCATTGCCGCGCCGCTGGCTTTGCTGGCCTTGCGCATCCTGCAGGGAGCGGCGATTGGCGGTGAAGTGCCCGGTGCCTGGGTATTCGTGGCCGAACATGTGCCCACCCGCCACACCGGCTATGCCTGCGGCACGCTGACTGCCGGCCTCACCGCCGGCATCCTGCTGGGCTCGCTGCTGGCCACCCTGATCAACAGCAGCTTCAGCCCGGAACAAATCAGCAACTGGGCCTGGCGCCTGCCTTTCCTGGTGGGTGGCGTGTTTGGCTTGCTGGCGATGTATCTGCGCCAATGGCTGCAGGAAACACCGGTGTTTGCCGAAATGCAGGCGCGCAAAGCCCTGGCCGATGAATTGCCACTGAAAACCGTGCTGCGCCAGCACAAACGCGCGATCATCCTTTCCATGCTGCTGACCTGGCTGCTGTCGGCCGCCATCGTGGTGGTCATCCTGATGACACCCACCTATCTGCAAAAACAGTTCGGCATGGATGCCGCGACCACCCTCAAGGCCAACAGCCTGGCTACCATCGCCCTGAGCGCTGGCTGCATCCTGGCCGGGCGCATCATCGACCGCCTGGGCAGCGGCCTGACCTTCATCGGCGGCTGCCTGTTGCTGGGAGCGTGCAGCCATTACTTTTACAGCAGCGTGGCCAGCGATGGCAGCCAGCTGTATGCGCTATACGCCCTGACCGGTTTCTGCGTCGGTATTGTCGGGGCGGTGCCCTTCGTCATGGTGCGTGCCTTTCCGCCAGCAGTGCGCTTTAGCGGGCTGTCATTTTCCTACAATGTCGCCTACGCCATTTTCGGCGGCCTCACACCGATGGCGGTTTCGCTGTGGCTGCGGGCTGATCCGCTGGCCCCGGCCCATTACGTGGTCAGCCTGTGCGGCATGGGGGTCGTACTGGGCGTTTATCTGCTGCTGACCGAATCACCCCAGCGCGCAGGCAGCACATCGACACTGCACTGACTGCCCCGCAAATTGCTTTTTCCACGGCCCTTCGGGGCCGTATCCATACTTACCGCCCAGGATAATTCCGCAACGCAGCACGAATTAATTCATTCGATGACGGAACCCTCGCAGCAAATCAGCAGTCACTAATTTATTCACCCGGCACTTCACGCCATCTGCACAGCTGTTCCATACCACACTCCCGGCCTCATGCCCGCCCCGGCGGGCCTTACCAACAGACCACGGAGACGCTCATGAGCCACCTGCCCTGGCACAGTCTTTCCCTTAACCCGCTGGCGGCCTTTGGCATTCTGCTGACGCTGGGCGTCATCGGCGGCCAGATCGCCAACCGTGCCGGCCGCCTGCCGGCCATTACCGGCTATGTCCTGACCGGCCTGATCATCGGCCCGGCCAGCCTGCACCTGCTGAGCCAGCCATTGCTCAGCGCCGCCGACCTGTTCGTCAATCTGGCCCTGGGGCTGGCACTGTTTGAAAGCGGGCGCCGGGTCGACCTGCACTGGCTGCGCGTGGAGCGCACCTTGCTGCTGACCACCCTGTGCTATTGCCTGGCGGTGTTTGCCGCCCTGTGCGCCCTGCTGTTGCAAGGCGGACTGGGCTGGCAGGCCAGCTCCATGATGGCCGCACTGGGCATGGCCACCTCGCCCATCGTCATTCTGGAAATGCTGCGCGAGACCCGTGCCGAGGGCCAGGTCAGCGAAAGGCTGACCACGGCCACCGCGCTGTCCAGCTTGCTGTCGGTCATTGTCTTCGCCATCGCCCTCAGCTCGGTCCATCTGCAAAACCAGCACAGCACCGAGGATGCCATCCTGTCGCCAGCCTGGCTGATTCTTGGCTCCAGCCTGCTCGGCCTGCTGGCCGGCCTGCTGGCCATCGCCCTCAACCGCTGGCTGGGCAGCCAGCAACGGCAGCGGCAGACCGTCCTGCTGTTCGGCCTGATCGCCCTGCTGGTGGGGCTGTCCGTCATGCTGAACGCCCTGCCCTCGCTGGCCCTGCTGGTTTTCGGCCTGGCAACCCGCAATCTGCACGGGGGGCACACGGTGAGTGAACCGGGCCTGCTCAGCGGCAGCCATTTTTTCTTTGTCGCCTTTTTTGTTGCCGCCGGCGCCCAGCTGGCACCACAGGCGCTGGCCAGCCATTGGCCACTGGCCCTGGCCTACCTGCTGCTGCGCTCGGCCATCCCCATGCTGTGCTGGTGGCTGCTGGCCCCGCAAAACTGCCTGAGCCGCCAGCGCGGCCTGTGGCTGGGGCTGGCACTCAACCCGCTGTCCGGTGGCAGCGCCATGCTATTGGGCATGAGCACGCTGGCACTGGGCGCGGATGCCAGCGCCTTTAGCGGCACCATGATGGCGGTTTTTGTCATCAGTGAACTGACCGGCCCGCTACTGACCCGCCTGGCCTTGCACCGGGCGGGCGACATTCCATCGGAGGACTGACATGCTGCACTTCAATAACAGCACCCCGCTGACCCTGGGCGTGGAACTGGAACTGATGATCGTCAACCGCCGCGACTACAATCTGACGCGTGGTTCGGACGACTTGCTGCTGCTGATAGACCGCCAGCAGCACGGCTATGACATCAAGCCGGAAATCACCCAGGGCATGATTGAAATCGGCACCGCCATTCATCAGGGCAGCGATGCCATGCTGCAGGAGCTGCAGCGCATCCGCGCCCTGCTGGTCAGCAGCGCGCAAAAACTCAACCTTGGGCTGGCTGGCGGCGGCTCCCACCCTTTCCAGCACTGGAGCGAGCAGCAGATCTACCCCAAGGAACGCTATCAGCTGGTTTCCGAGCTATACGGCTATCTGGCCAAACAGTTCACCGTGTACGGCCAGCACATCCATATCGGCTGCCCCGATGGCGACAGCGCCATCCGCCTCAGTCATTATCTGGCACGCTACATTCCGCACTTTATCGCCCTGTCCGCCTCATCGCCCTTTTATCAGGGCATGGATACGCTGTTCCAGACCTCGCGCCTGACCAGCGTCAATGCCTTCCCCCTGTCCGGCTGCATGCCTTGCGTGGAAAACTGGGCGCAATTCAACGATTATTTTCAGCACATGGCCGAACTGGGCATTGTCGCCAGCATGAAGGACTTTTACTGGGACATCCGCCCCAAGCCGGAATATGGCACGGTGGAAATCCGCATCTGTGACACCCCGCTGGACATCGTCACCCCCACGCTGCTGGCAGCCTATGCCCAGATGCTGGCGCATCGCTGCCTGAGCGAGGAATGGCACGACATCCAGGCCGCGCACTATCACACTTACAATTACAACCGCTTCCAGGCCTGCCGCTTTGGCTTCGATGGCGTACTGGTGGATGGCGCGGCACGCCAGCAAACCGGCCTGCAGGAGGATCTGCTGGGCACGCTCAATGCCCTGCAGCCGCAAGCAAGGGCACTGAACTGCGAAAAGGAGCTGAGCCTGCTGCGCGAGCGCACGCTCAAACGCCAGTCGGATAGCCAGTGGCTGCGCGCCATCCACCACCGCAGCGGCTCGCTGTCCGAGGTGGTGCGTCGCCAGAGCGAGCACTGGATGTATGGCAGCGCGGCCTGAGGCCGCAACACAGCCGGCGGTGCAATGCAGCAGACATGGCCGCCCGCAGCAGCTAAACTGGCAGCTTAGCGTCCCAAAGCCCCATCATGCCGCTCGAACTGCCCGAACACCTGAATCCCGATCTTCCCACGCGCTGGTGCATTTTCGATGGCACGCGCCTGCTGCTGCAAAACCAGGCACTGCCTGGCGATGCCGCCCGCCACTGGCCGCTGGCCAACCGTCTGTTCATCGACCAGCAACAAGGCAGCAATCTGTATGCGGCCGACCTGATCGGCCCGCCACCGCCGGATTGCGAGTGGCTGCCGCTGCGGGCCGCGCTGATGGCACTGCCACCGGAGCAAACCGCCGGCATCGCCCGTGCTGCGCAGCTGCGCCAGTTTCAGCATACCCACCGTTTTTGCGGCCACTGCGCCAGCCCGCTGCAACAGCACGGCCACGATCAGGGCAAGCACTGCCCCGGCTGTGGCCAGCTCTACTACCCACGGCTGTCGCCCGCCATGATGGTGGCGGTGTATCGTGGCCAGGAGCTGCTGCTGGCACGCAGCCCGCATTTCCTGCCCGGCGTATACAGTGCCCTGGCCGGCTTTGTCGAACCCGGGGAAACCGTGGAGCAGTGCGTGCACCGCGAAACCCTGGAGGAAGTGGGCGTGCGGGTGAAAAACCTGCGCTATGTCTGCTCGCAATCCTGGCCGTTTCCGCACTCACTGATGCTGGCATTCACGGCCGAGTATGATGGCGGCGACATCCGCCCGCAGCCTGGCGAAATCGAGGATGCCGGCTGGTATCACATTGACGCCCTGCCCACCATCCCGGCCCAGCTGTCGGTGGCCTATCAGCTGATTCGCCACACCAGCGACTGGCTGCGCCAAACACAAGCCTGAGCAGTCGTCATGCCAAAGGGGAGCCCATGGCTCCCCTTTTTTGTTGACGGCACACCGCAGGCTCAGGCCGACAGCGCGCAGTCCTCGATCAACTGCAGCAAACGGCCCAGCGCGGTCAGCACGGTCTGCTGGCGCACCGCCGCCCGGTCACCGGCAAAGTGGCAGACAAAGGCCTGGCTCAGGCCATCCGGCCCGGCCAGGGCCAGCCATACCGTGCCCACCGGCTTGGCCGGCGAACCACCACCCGGCCCGGCAATGCCGGACACCGCCACCGCCCAGTCCGCAGCGGCACGCTCACGCGCACCGGCCGCCATCTGCCGTACCACGGCCTCACTCACGGCACCGTGTTCGGCCAGCGTGGCGGCCTGCACCCCCAGCAGATCCTGCTTGGCCTCATTGCTGTAGCTGACCAGGCCATAGCCGAACCAGGCCGAGCTGCCGGCAATATCGGTCAGCGCAGCGGCAATCATGCCGCCAGTGCAGGATTCTGCCGTCGCCACCGTTTCGCCCCGCGCCAGCAGCAGCTGGCCCAGTTGTGCCGCCAGCGCGGCTGCCTGCTTATCCATGCACACTCCTGAAATATTCGATCAAACCGCGGGTTGAACTATCGTGTGCCGCAGGCGCGGCCGCCGCCGCGTCCAGCTCGGGCAGTATGCGCCGGGCCAGCTGCTTGCCATACTCCACACCCCACTGATCAAAGGAATTGATGCCCCAGATGACGCCCTGCACAAACACCTTGTGCTCATACAGCGCCAGCAGCATGCCCAGGGTGCGCGGCGTGACCTTGTCCAGCGCAATGGTGTTGGACGGCTGATTACCCGGAAACAGCTTTTGCGGCAGCAGCATGTCCAGCTCTTCGCCAGGCATGTCCGGCAATTCGGCCATGACCTCGGCCTCGCTCTTGCCGCGCATCAGCGCCTCGGACTGGGCAAGGCAGTTGGCCACCAGCACGCGATGCTGCTGTTCCAGCCCGTAATGACTGTTCATCGGCACGATGAAATCGCAGGGCACCAAGCGGGTGCCCTGATGCAGCAGCTGGAAAAAGGCATGCTGACTATTGGCCCCTTCTTCACCCCAGATCACCGGCCCGGTATCAAAATCCAGCGGCGCACCAAAACGCCCTACCCGCTTGCCGTTCGATTCCATGTCCAGCTGCTGGATATGGGCAGGCAGGCGGCGCAGGCCATGGTCGTACGGCATGATGGCGTGGGTGTGCGCCTGATAAAAGGTGTTGTACCAGATGCCGATCAGCGCCAGCAGCACCGGCATGTTCTGTGCCAGCGGTGCATGGAAGAAGTGTTCATCCATGGCATGCGCGCCATCCAGAAACTGGCGGAAGCAGTCGTAGCCCACCGCCAGCATCACCGGCAGGCCAATGGCCGACCAGACCGAATAGCGACCACCCACCCAATCCCAGAAGCCGAACATGTGTTCGGTATCAATGCCAAAGGCCTGCACTGCCGGCGCATTGGTGGACACGGCAACAAAATGCCGGGCAATGTCGCCCTGGCTGGCTGCCTGCAAAAACCAGGCCTTGGCCGCCTCGGCATTAAGCAGGGTTTCCGGCGTGGTAAACGATTTGGAGGCCACCACGAACAAGGTGGTCGCCGGGTCCAGCTGCTCCAGCGTACGGGCGATATGCTGGCCATCGACATTGGAGACAAAATGTACTTTCAGCCCAGGATGGGCATAGGCCGCCAGCGCTTCCTTCACCACCAGCGGTCCCAGATCGGAGCCGCCAATCCCCAGGTTCACCACATCGCGTATCGGCTGGCCGGTATAGCCCAGCCACTGGCCGCTGCGCACTTTGTCGCTGAATACCCGCATGCGCTGCAGCACGGCATGCACCTCTGGCACCACATCCTGCCCGTCCACGACCAGGCTGGCCGATTGCGGCAGGCGCAAGGCAGTGTGCAGCACGGCGCGCCGTTCGCTGACATTGATGCGCTCACCGCAGCGCATGCGCTGCATCCAGTCTGGCAGTTCGGCCTCGTGTGCCAGATCGATCAACAGCTCCAGCGTACGTTCGGTAATGCGGTTTTTCGAGTAATCCAGCAGCAGGCCGTCCAGCCGCAAGGAAAAGCGCTGAAAGCGCTGGGCATCGGCCTGGAACAGTTCACGCATCTGCATGAAACGGGTGGCACGCTGGTGCTGGTGCAGCTTGGCCCAGACGGGGCTGTGATTGATGCCGGTTTTGCTGTCGTCAAACATGGTCGTGAAATGGCTGCATTCAAAAATGGAATTGGACTGTGCTTTACTCACCCCGCCAGCAGTGGCCGGGCTGGCAAGAATAAAGGGGACTGGCGTCCCCTTTGCAGAATGCATATTACCACCGTAGTGCCCGCACTACATCACACCTTGAGAAAGTGTTCGCGGTAGTATTTCAGCTCTTCGATGGATTCCTCGATATCCGCCAGCGCCTCGTGCTTGCCACGCTTGACCACGCCGCGCGCCACCTCCGGCCGCCAACGCTTGCACAGCTCTTTCAGCGTGGACACATCCAGATTGCGGTAGTGGAAATACTCCTCCAGCTGCGGCATCCAGCGCACCATGAAACGGCGATCCTGATGAATGGTGTTGCCACACATCGGCGTGGTACGCGCCGGCACATACTCGGCCATGAAGGCCAGCAGCGCAGCCTCGGCCTCGGCCACACTCAGCGTGGAAGCCTTGACCCTGGCAATCAGGCCGCTTTTGCCATGGGTATTCTTGTTCCAGTCATCCATGGCGTCCAGCACACTGTCCGGCTGATGAATCACCAGCACGGGAGACTGTCCCAGCACATTCAACTGGCTGTCGGTGGCAATCATCGCCACTTCGATAATGCGGTCGGTTTCAGGATTCAGCCCGGTCATTTCCATGTCGAGCCAGATGAGGTTGTTCTGATCTTGTGCCATACTGTCCAATCTTTGCGAAACCCGAGTATTTTCCTTCATTGCCGCCGTGGCGGCAAACCCACCTGCGTAAATCATGACCGAGGCATTCCGCTATCTCTTCCTGGCCGCTCTGGCGCTGACCCTGATTCTCAAATTGTGGCTGGGCTGGCGCCACATCCGCCATATTGCACGCCATCGTGCCCGCGTACCGGCCGAGTTTGCCGACGCCATCACGCTGCAGCAGCACCAGCATGCCGCCGACTACAGCATGGCCAAAACCCGGCTCGGCCTGTTGTCCAGCGTCATCGACACCACCCTGATCACCGTGCTGACGCTGGGCGGTGTACTCGACTGGCTGGCGCGGCAGATCAGCAGCCTGAACCTGGGCGACATCGGCAGCGGCCTGCTGCTGGTGACGGCCCTGGCCCTGCTCACCTCCGCCATCAGCCTGCCTATCACGCTGTATAGCACCTTCCGCATCGAGGCGCGTTTCGGCTTCAACAAAATGACGCTGGCCATGTTCGTGCTGGATGCCATCAAAGGCAGTGCCATTGGCGCGCTGATCGGCCTGCCACTGCTGGCACTGGTGCTGTGGCTGATGGCGCAGGCCGGGCCGCTGTGGTGGCTGTGGGTGTGGCTGGTCTGGTCAGCTTTCCAGCTCTTGATGGTGGCGTTGTATCCGACACTGATCGCCCCGCTGTTCAACCGTTTCCAGCCACTGGAAGACCTGGAACTGAAGCAGCGCATCGAAGCCCTGCTGGCGCGTACCGGCTTTACCAGCCAGGGCGTGTTCGTGATGGATGGCTCGCGTCGTTCCAGTCATGGCAATGCCTATTTCACCGGCTTTGGCAGCGCCAAGCGCATCGTCTTTTTTGATACCTTGCTCAAACAGCTGTCAGCAGAAGAAATCGAAGCCGTGCTGGCACACGAGCTGGGCCACTTCAAACGCAAGCACATCGTCAAGCGCATCGGCTTTGCCTTTGCCCTGTCGCTGGGCTTTCTGTTCATACTGGGTCAATTGCTGCATGCCGGCTGGTTCTACCAGGCGCTGGGCGTCAGCACCCCCAGCACCGCCATGGCACTGATTCTGTTCTTCCTTGCCGTGCCGGCCTTCACCTTTCCGCTGACGCCGCTGTCCAGCCTGCTGTCACGCCGTCACGAATACGAGGCGGATGCATTTGCCGCCAGCCAGTCCGAGGCGCACCATCTGGTCGCCGCGCTGGTCAAACTCTATCGTGACAACGCATCCACCCTGACACCAGACCCGCTGCACTCGGCGTTTTACGACTCCCACCCCCCGGCGAGCCTGCGCATCGCCCACCTGCAAGGAGACCATCCATGAATCTGCTCACCCTGCATTGCGAGGCCCAGCACGGCAAAAGCCCGCTGGACTCCAGCACCATCAATCAATTCCTGTCCACCCTGCCAGGCTGGGAAATCAAAGGCATCGAGCTGTGCAAGACCTTCCGCTTTGACGACTATTACCAGACCATGGCCTTTGTGAATGCCCTGGCCTGGATTGCCCATCAGGAAGACCACCACCCCGACCTGTCGGTGCACTACAACCGCGCTGTGGTGCACTTCAGCACCCACGATGCCGGCGGACTGACCCTCAACGACTTCATTTGCGCGGCAAAAACCGAAGCGCTGCAAGGCCGGACATGAGAGCAGCCATCGGACAGATCATCCGCAGCCATGGCCGCCGCTTCATCGTGGAAGCCGAAGGCCAGACCTACGGCTGCTCCACCCGCGGCAAACGGGTGGACTTCGCCTGCGGCGACCGCGTGGAAATCCTGATTCAGAACAAGGAACAGGCCGTCATCGAGGCAAGCCTGCCGCGCAGCAGCCTGCTCTACCGCCAGGACGACTGGAAAACCAAGGTCATTGCCGCCAATGTCAGCCGCATCCTGTTTGTGATTGCCGCCGTTCCCAGCCCCAGCGAAGAGCTGCTCAACCGCTGCCTGATCGCCGCCGAGGCCGCCGACATCGACCCGGTCATCCTGGTCAACAAGGCCGACCTGCCGGAAACCGCCGCGCTGATCGAAAAGCTGCAGCCCTATGCCGCACTCGGCTACAAGATGATTACCCTGTCCGCCAAACAGGACATGAGCCCGCTGCTGCCGCTACTGGATGGAGAAACCTGCGTTTTTGTCGGCCAGTCCGGCATGGGCAAATCCACCCTCACCAACGCCCTGCTGCCCGAGGCCAATGCCCGCATCGGCGACATTTCCGAGGCCCTGGATTCCGGCAAGCACACCACCACCCATGCCACGCTCTATCATCTGGACACCCTGTCGCCGGGCAGCGACCTGATCGATTCCCCCGGCCTGCAGGAATTCGGCCTCAAGCATTTGCAAGCCACCGACCTGCTGCACTACTTCCCGGAAATGCGCCCGCTAATCGGCCAGTGCCGCTTCCACAATTGCACCCACCGCAAGGAGCCGGATTGCGCGATCAAGCAGGCGGCAGCAGATGGCACGATATCCCGGCAAAGGCTGGATTTACTACAACGTTTAAGTAATGAATTGTTAAATCATACGGCATAAAACGTTTTGTCATCTGGCCTGTTTACAATTCGGTGCAGGACTCATATTCTGGTAAGAAAAAAGTCATATCAGACTTCGAGATCAGCGAGTTTTCGCCCCAACAAAGACAAGGAGCCAGCATCATGACAAAACGCATCGCACTCGTAACCGGAGGCATGGGCGGCATTGGCACCGCCATCTGCAAGGCTCTGGCCGAATCCGGCCATACCGTGATCACCACCTACAGCAAGCCGGGCAAGGAGCAAGCCTGGCTGGCCGACATGAAGGGCCTGGGCTTTACCGACATCCATGCCTACCAGTGTGACGTCACCGATACCGCAGCCTGCGCCGCCATGCTGGCCAAGGCACAAGCCGAGGTAGGGGCAGTGGACGTACTGGTAAACAATGCCGGCATTACCCGTGACGGCACTTTCAAGAAGCAGACCAAGGACGACTGGGACGCCGTCATCAAGACCAACCTGGATTCGCTGTTCAATATGGTGAAGCCGGTACTGGACGGCATGGTGGAGCGCGGTTTTGGCCGCATTATCAATATTTCCTCGATCAACGGCCAGAAAGGGCAGTTTGGCCAGACCAACTACTCTGCCGCCAAGGCCGGCATGCATGGCTTCACCATGGCGCTGGCGCAGGAAGTGGCGCGCAAGGGCGTGACCGTCAACACCATTTCCCCGGGCTATATCGCCACTGACATGGTGATGGCAGTACCGGAAGAAGTACGCAACAAGATCATCGCCAACATCCCGGTAGGCCGCCTGGGCAAGCCGGAAGAAATTGCCGGCCTGATCAACTACCTGGCCTCCGACCTTGCCGGCTTCATGACCGGCGCCAACCTGGCCATCAATGGCGGCCAGCACATGATGTAAGCCTCACACCACCAGGAATACCGCAAAAACCCGGCCTTGCGCCGGGTTTTTTATTGCCATCCTGATGACCGGCATTCTGCTATGCTGACGGCCTTGAATTTCACATCAGAGCAAGACATGGCTGAACATTTGACCATTCAGGGCGAAACCAAGGAAGAAAAATACCAGACCCTGCTGCCGCAGGCACAGGCACTGGTGCAATACGAGGATGACCAGATTGCCGCCCTGGCCAATCTGGCAGCCGCACTCCATGCCAGCTTTGACTGGCTATGGACCGGCTTTTATCTGGTCAAGGGCCAGCAGCTGGTACTAGGCCCTTTTCAGGGCCCGATTGCCTGCACCCGCATCCCGCATGGCAAGGGAGTGTGCGGCAGCGCCTGGGCACAAAACCGTACGCTGATCGTGCCGGATGTCGACGCCTTCCCCGGCCATATTGCTTGCTCATCCAGCGCCCGCTCGGAGATCGTCGTCCCCGTACGCAATGCTGCCGGCGCAGTGGTCGCAGTACTGGACGTGGACTCCACCCGGCTCGACCAGTTTGACACCACCGACGCACAATACCTGGAAACCATCTGCCAGGCACTGCAACACCTGTTTTAGCGCTCGCAAAAAAGCAGATGCATCACGCATCTGCTTTTTGACTGCCTGCTCAGGCGAGCGGCAATTGCAATTGCCGGCTGACCCACTCGCGTATTCCCGCCTCGTCCAGCACCGCCAGATCCTCGCGCGCATCATGCATGGCAGCAGCCAGACGCTGCCAGTGCCGCTCCAGCCCCGCCGCCATCTCCCCTGCCAGGCGCGCATTCTCCCCCGCCATATCCAGCAACCGGGCACTGGCCTGCTCCGCCAGCACTGACTGACGCTCGGCAGCCTGTTGCAACTCGATAGTGCGCTGTTCCAGCATTTCCAGACGCGCTGCCTGCTTGCCGGATTCGCGGTCACGCTCGGCCAGCCGCTCACGCCAGACCTGCTCCACCTGTAGCACCTGGCGCCGCGCCGCTTGCAATTCTTCCTGCAAGGCGGCCGATGCCAGCTTCATGGACTGGCGTTCCTCCTCAACCTGCTCATACAGGCGCAGCCGCAAGCCCTCCAGCCGCTCATAAGCCAGACTCTCCCGCCGCTCGGCCTCCTGCCGCGCCTCTTGCAGCCTTAGCTCATGCCGCGCCTCCAGCTCGGCCACCCGCTCGTCACTGTCGCGACGCACTTGCTGCGCCTCCAGCCTGCTGGCTTCCAGCTGCTCGCCCAGCCGCTGACTGTTGGACTCCAGCAGCAGATGGCGCTGCTCGGCAGACTGTAGCTTGCCATCCAGCTCCTGCAAACGCGCAGCGCGCAGCTCCAGCTCACGCAAGGCCGATTGCAAGGATGCCTGTGTTATTTCCAGCTGCGACTGAGCCGCCGCCTGCGCCTGAGTCGCCTCAGCCACTTGCTGCTCAGCCTCCTGCCGCACCGCTTCCCATTGCTGCTCGGCCGCCGTGCAAGACTGCTGCCAGATCAGGCTGAACGCCTCGGCCAGGCCAGGAGGCCAATCCGGATGGCGGGCGGAACTGGCCATGCGTGCCAGAAACTCCTGTCGCCACTCCTTGAGCGTGTTGTTGATGGTGGTATTGGAACCCGTGCCCAATCGGTTGCGCACTTCCACCACGGTAGGCCACACCCCTTCACCCACCAATTCAAAAGCCACCTGCCGAATACGCGAATAGATGTCAGTTGCCATGTCCGCCATGCCATTTCCGTTGAATGCAGTCATCTTAACACAGGAATAAAATATTATTTATTACGTATTACATTACTTTATTACACTCAGCACTTGTTTATTTCCGATTACTATACTTATCGGATTTTCTTACCCAAAAAATCCACAACGTCGAGAAAATTAACCACCCCTGACACCATCCCAAACCGTCAGCAAATCAGCACGACCGCCCCCCACCCAAACCGCCCAAAACAAAAGGCCCGGCATACAGGCCGGGCCTTACCAGACAACACCACACATCAGCTCGCATCACCCCCTACCACCCGGCGCAAATCTGTCAGCATTTGCGACAAGCGGTTCTGCAAGTCTGAAATATCCGCCTGCGAATTCAGCAGCTCCTCCACCCCCTCATCCAGCGCCCGGTTAAGCATGTTTTCCTGACTGGTCGTCAGCATCATCGACACATAAGCCACATCCACCCGCTGCCGCACATTTTCCAGCGCAATGCGGCTCGATACCAGATTATCCCGCTGCGCCCTGTCCACCTCCCCCAGCACCCCGGTCATGCACACAGCCAGCCGGACAATTTCCTCATCACGCTGCCGCGCCAGCGCCAGCGCCGCCAACGCCCGCGCATGCACATCCGCCGTTTCGACCAGCATGGTCAGATGATCGCGCAAGCGACCACAACGATCCTCATCCTTAAGCGGCATGTCGCGCACCAGCAAGGACACCACCGGGTAATTGATCACCATGCGCGTCTTGAACTGTTCCAGACGCCCCATGCCCACCAGGTGATCCATCACCGATACTTCCAGCGGGCTGGCCTCTCCACCGCGACAGCGCGTCAGCACACCCGTCGCTACCCGCAGCTGCACACAGGCCTCCAGCCCATACAGCGCCACACCAGCTACCATGGCATCCGCCAACTCCAGCACAGAAGATGCAGTACCCAGCTGCTTCACCACCTCCAGCAAGGCACCCATCTCGCCCATGCTCTGCATGGCAGCCATCGCCGCACAGCTGGCATCACGCGCCAGGCCATTCAGTCGCCCTCGTTCCGCGGTGGAATCAATCAACCGTTGCAGCTTGGCCACCAGTTCCGGCGCGGAAAACGGCTTGACCACATAATCCTCACCGCCGGCTTCATAGCCAGCCAGCCTATCCTCGATGGCTTCGCGCGCCGACACAAACACCACCGGCACCCGTGCAAACTCATCATGCAGCCGAATACGGCGACATGTTTCAAAACCATCGATGCCGGGCTGCATTTCCACATCCAGCAAAATGGCTGACGGACGCACCTCGCCCAGCATCGCCAGCGCCTCCTCGCCACTGGCCGCATCCACCACCTCGAAACTGCGTGACAAACCCATCTTGAGCAGCCGCCGCACCGTTTCCACATCATCCACCACCAATATTTTTGCTTTTTCGCTCATGCCCGCAACACCCTTCCCCCTTGATCAGCCCAGAACCCTGTCTCTCATCTATAGCTGTCAACACACACCCTGACAAACCCGAAACGACAACAGGACTTGTCCACAACCGCACGCCACCCTAGAATCGGCAAGCCCATGCCCAACCCCCAGCCTGACAGCCTCTACCCAGCCGGCCTGATCGCCGTCCAGACCGACCAGCAGGCAGCACTACTATGGCTGAGCGAATTCATCGAGCGCCCAGCTGTCTTGCGCCGACAGCCTCGCAAGCCAGCACCCTCCTCCGGGGTGCCGTCTGCATGACACTGCGTCCGCAGGTGCAGCGTACCGGCAAAGCCACCCTGCCAGTCACCGCGGCCGACACCGCAGGCTGCGGCGACACAGCCATGGACAGCTAGATGACCCACCTCCTGCAGCACCCTCAGGCCACACCACCGCAAACACTGCGCTTTGTCGCTGCAGCGGCGGCCTGCACCGCCAGACAGCATGGTGCGCATGCGCCCGCATTGGATGAAGCGGCACAGCTATTGGCTGGGCAGCACGCAAGTGGTATTGGCCACAGTCAATCAAAACGGCTGGCTTAACCCGGCCTTGCAGGCTGCTGACAAGGCAATTTGCTGCAACTTCACCAACCTCAGCACAGCCAGGCCTTTCGACTAAGTCGACTGATTTTTCGGCCTTCTCATTTATACCCCCAGACCTTGCCTTACCAATTGCAGAAGCCCCCCTTTTCTTACAGAAATAGAGAGATATATTTTGTCAATAATATTAAAGGCCGGGCTTAACCCGGCTTTTTTATTTCAGCAACTTCCCAGCTGACCACCTTGTAGAGCGCAAGGAAGCTATCAAAGAAGGCAATGACCACCAATCCATAAGCTCTTTCCTTTTTACCTATCAGTTTTATCTAAAATATTTAGGGCTTTTATACAGTCACGATCCGTCCCGCCACACCCCGCCACTCCCTTCCATGTTAGCCGATACCTTCATCTATTGATTTAACGAAGAGTATCTCTACCATCAGGCACCATCAACTTTAGCGGAGCGATATACATGCAACAAAGGCTCACTACAACTTCCGATCCTTCTCCCTGGATATTGAACTTAAACCTTGCAAAAGCCAGTAGCACTTGCAAGCGCCGCGCACCATCACCTACCTGAAATTATTTTCAAAAAAACACATCACACATAAATAAAATTGAAGAAAGATTCTCCGTGAGAATAGTTTTTAACAAAATAATTAACTATATATATACCAATAAAATTTGGCTTATCTCTGCAACAGCCTTTTCATTTCTTGTCCCATACAATACCGGATATGGCAACCTTGGCAATGCAAGCCTGACGTTCGCCATATTGGCCGTTGCAAGAAAAAGCAAAGCCGCACTGATTTTGGTATTTATATTATTTACACCCACAATCTTATACATGCCTGCCGGGCACGCCTACGGCAAAATAAACATAGGCCATGTTGCATCACTTTTGCAAACAAACACACCCGAAGCAATGGAGTTTATCAAACTAAATTTCATCGGCTTCATCTTATGCTTCCTGGCAATAATCTTTCTCTTGGTTTATATTATTAAATCATGGAATTCGAATCCAGAAAAAAGCCAATATTTATTTCTTGTTGCATTTATCTTATTAAATGTAAATTCATATCCCAAACGATTTGCCATTGCAGCGCACATGCGGTTCACAGAGGCAAAGACTGAAGTGGAAATTTTGAAGAACGGCATCTCAATCAAAGATCAATTCACCATACTAAAAAAAGATATACAATATGAAAATATATTAGTAATTATTGGTGAAAGTGTTACGCGTGAATATATGTCTGTTTATGGCTATCCGCTAAATACGACGCCGTGGCTAAAAAATACCAATGGCGACTTTTACACCAACGCAATTTCACCAGCACCAAATACTTTTCTGTCATTACCAAGAACACTTGCAAAGTTTGATGAAAATAAAAAAGAAGCCGCAAATAATATCGTAAACTTGTCAAACAAGGCGGGCCTGGATACATACTGGGTGTCAAACCAAGGGCGCATTGGAGAGTTCGACACTCCTGCAACAATTATTGCATACCATGCCAAGCACAAGTTTTTTTTAAATAACGGCGATTATGAGAGCGCAAAAAATTCCGATGATTTTCAGATGCTTCCCTATATAAACAACATAATTCGCAGCAAAGAAAAGAAAGTTATATTTGCACACATGATTGGCTCACATCCAAATCCATGCGACAGACTTCAGTCTTATCCATTAAATTTCAACACCGGGAATAAAATTATAGATTGCTACCTTTCATCAATTAAAAAGCTCGACTCATTCATAAAGAAAGCCACCGAAATGCTAGAGCAAAATGGCAAGCCATACGTGATTTTTTATTTTTCAGATCACGGGCTAACCATTGACAATTCAAGCAATCCAGTTCGACACGGCAATGCTTATAGAGAAAATTACGACATTCCATTTTTTATCATTGACAATAAGTCTCAAAAGCACAGATTAATAGATGGTCAATTTAGTAATTCTGCATTTTTATCGAAATTCTCCGAGAGGATTGGCATTGAGTACAAGACTCCTTCGGATGGAATGCGCAGCTTGGATAATGTGGTTTACAATGGCAGCGCCTTCATTGATTATAAAACCTTACCGAATTTAAAAATAATTGACGGCAAAATGTAAGGACTGATGGCGCTATTAAATCGGCAGAAATTTACCAGCCCGAATGGTAGGCATGCACCCACAGCGCTGAAGTAGCGCAGCTGTTGGCTAAGCACTCTGGCTGAGTGCCGCAATCAATAAAAAAGGCCATGCAGTGCATGGCCTTTTTTGTTTCTCAAACAAACTCTCAGTGATGCTCGCCCGCACGCTGGCGGTTTACCTCGCATGGGGTGCCGGCAGTGCAGAAGGCATCATTGGCATTGTGCTGGGCATGCTGTGCCGACGCCTGACTGGCGACTGGGCTGTCTGCCGCAAAAACCTGGCTGCTGCATGCCAGTAGCAACAGGATGGGGGCGATGAATTTGTTCATGCTGTTTCCTTTGAATTTTAAATCGGTTTCGGATTGGGTGATGTTGGCTGGCTGGTGCTGTCATCCCAGCTGCCTCCCAGTGCACGGATCAGGCTGAGCGAGGCCAGGTAACGGTCCTGACGGATGCTCAGCGCCTGGCGCCGGATGGCCAGCTCGCTGCGCTGGGCGTCCAGCAGTTCCAGCTGGCCGGTCTGGCCGTTGCGATAGCGCGAGTCGGCCAGCGCACTGGCGCGGGCTGCGCTGTTCACTGCTTGCTGCTGGGCCTCTTCCTGCTGCGCCAGCAGGCGGATGTCGCTGAGCGAATCCTCTACCTCGGCCAGTGATTGCAAAATGCTGTGGCGATAATCGGCCATGGCCACGTCCATGTCGGCACGGGCCGAACCCAGCAGCGCCTGACGATGGCCACCATCAAACAGTGGCAAGGACAGCAGGCCTTCCACCGACCAGGCGCGGGCCGACCAGCGGAAGATGTCGCGCAGCTGCGAGCTGGCATAGCCGCCGGCCGAGGTGAGCGTCAGGTCGGGAAACCAGGCGGCTTGCGCCACACCGACGCGGGTCTGGGCGGCCAGCAGCTTGCGCTGGGCGGCTGCCACATCGGGACGACGCGCCAGCATGGCTGCGGGCAAGCCGGCGGGAATCTGCGGCAGGCTGGCATTCCAGCTGCTTTCTTCCAGATGGAAGCCGGACGCCGGCTGGCCGGTCAGCACTGCCAGTGCGTTTTCCAGCTGGGCGCGCTGGCGGTCCAGCGCAATGGCCTGGGCGCGGGTGGCTTCGCTGTCGGCTTCGATGCGCGCCAGCGACAGGCCGGACTCCTCCCCGGCCTGATAGCGCTGGCGGGTCAGCTGTGCGGTGCGGGCATAGGACTGCACGGTGTCTTGCAGCAGCTGGCGTTGCTGGTCGAGCAGGCGCAGGCTGAAGTAAGTCTGTGCCACCTGACTGGCAATCAGCAGACGGCTGCCTTGCAGCAGCGCGGCACTGGCTTCGGCATCCAGCGCAGCGGCGCGGCTGGCACCGGACAGGCGACCGGCCAGGTCGATTTCATAGCTGAAGTTGGCCCCGACGCTGGTCAGCTTCACCGGCGTGGTGTTGCTGCTGTTCAGCAAGCTGGTGCCGGACGGACCGGCCCCGGCTTGCGTGCCACGCGCGCTGCCGGCGGTGAGGCCCAGCTGCGGCATGCGGTCGGCATCAGCCATGCCCAGTGCGGCGCGGGCCTGTTGCAGACGGGCCGCCGCGGCGGCGAGGTCGGTATTGTGTTGCAGCGCGCTGTCGATCAGCCGGTTCAGCGTGCTGTCCTGATAGGCCAGCCACCAGTCGCCACGCGTGGCGGCATCGGCTGGTGCGGCCAGCGTCCAGCTGCCCTCCGCCAGCGTGGCCGCTGGCGGGTTCTTGAAGCTGGCCGGCGTGGCCGGCAGTTGGCTGCCATCGATGGCGGGCGGGGTGGCGCAGGCGCTTAGCGCAGCCGCCAGCAACAGGCCCAGGGTGATTTTGTTGATCATCAATCCGCTTCCTTATTCGACATGGTGGTGCTGGGCAGCCGGGTGCAGTGCATGGCCGTGCTCATGCCCCATGGGCGGCTGGGCAATCGGGTCCAGGTGCGGCACCTGGCCGTGCAGCTTCAGTGGCCGGTTGCCGGACAGGCGGCGCATCAGCACATAAAACACCGGGGTGAGGAACAGCCCGAATACCGTGACGCCAATCATGCCGCTGAACACCGCCACGCCCATGGCATTGCGCATTTCAGCCCCGGCGCCATGCGCCAGCACCAGTGGCAGCACACCCATGATGAAGGCCATCGAGGTCATCAGGATGGGGCGCAAGCGCAGGCGACTGGCTTCAATCGCCGCCTGTAGCGGGCTGCGACCAGCAAACTCCAGCTCGCGGGCAAACTCGACAATCAGGATGGCGTTCTTGGCACTCAGGCCCACCAGCACCACCAGGCCTATCTGGGTAAACACATTGTTGTCGCCGTGGCTCAGCCACACTCCGGCCATGGCCGCCAGCAAGGCCATGGGCACAATCAGGATGATGGCCAGCGGCAGCGCCAGGCTTTCGTACTGCGCCGCCAGCACCAGGAACACCAGCAGGATGGCTATGGGGAATACCCAGCTGCCGGAATTGCCCGCCAGGATTTCCTGATAGGTCAGCTCGGTCCACTCATAGCCAATGCCCGGCGGCAGGGTTTGCGCGGCGACACGTGCCACGGCCTCTTGTGCCTGTCCGCTGGAATAGCCGGGCGCGGCACCGCCGTTGATGTCAGCAGCCAGAAAGCCGTTGTAACGCATCGCCCGTTCCGGCCCGAAGCTGGGCTTGACCTTGAGCAGGGCCGACAGCGGCACCATGCTGCCGTTGGCCGAGCGCACCTGCAGCTGGCCCACGTCTTCCGGCCGCGCACGGAAGTTCGCATCCGCCTGCACCCGCACGGTGTAGGTGCGGCCAAACTTGTTGAAGTCGTTGACGTACAGGCTGCCCAGATAAATCTGCATGGTGTTGAACACGTCGGTCACTTTCACCCCCAGCTGCTGGGCCTTGCTGCGGTCCAGGTCAGCCAGCAGCTGCGGCACGTTCAGCTGGTAGCTGGTATACAGCCCGGCCAGTTCCGGCGCCTTGGCGGCACCGGCCATGAAGGCCTTCACTGCCTTGTCCATGGCCTCGTAACCCAGGCCGCCACGGTCTTCCAGTTGCAGCTTGAAACCACCGGTGGTACCCAGCCCCTGTACCGGCGGTGGCGGGAACATCACCACAAAGGCGTCCTGCAACTTGCCAAACTCGGCATTCATCGCCCCGGCAATGGCATTGGCGCTCATGGCCTTGCCGCGCCGCTCCTCGAAGGGTTTGAGGGTGACAAACACGATGCCGGAGTTGGCACTGTTGGTGAAACCGTTGATCGACAGGCCGGGGAAGGCAATGGCGTGCTCCACGCCCGGTATCTTTAGCGCAATGTCGCTCATGCGGTGAATCACCGCATCGGTGCGGTCCAGCGTGGCACCGTCCGGCAACTGGGCAAAGCCGATCAGGTACTGCTTGTCCTGCGCCGGCACAAAGCCACCCGGAATGCTGTGGAACAGCCCCGCCGTCAGTGCGGCCAGACCGGCATAGATGGCCAGCATGACAAACTTGCGGCCGATGGCCTGCTTCACGCCCTGGCTGTAACGGGTGGCACCGCGGTTGAACAGGCTGTTGAAGCGGTCGAAGAAACCACCCAGCCAGCGGTCCATCTGGCGGGTCAGCCAGTCTTGCGGCTCATCGTGGCGTTGCAGCAGCAAGGCCGCCAGTGCCGGTGACAGCGTCAGCGAGTTGATGGCGGAAATCACCGTGGAAATGGCAATGGTCAGCGCAAACTGCTTGTAGAACATGCCGCTCAGGCCGCCGATAAAGGCCAGCGGCACGAATACCGCCACCAACACCAGCGCAATGGCGATGATGGGGCCGGATACTTCACGCATGGCGCGGTAGGAGGCAGCACGCGGGTCCAGCCCGGCCTCGATGTTGCGCTCCACGTTTTCCACCACCACGATGGCGTCATCCACCACGATGCCGATGGCCAGCACCAGGCCAAACAGTGACAGGGTGTTGATGGTGAAGCCAAAGCCATGCATCACCGCGAAAGTACCGACGATGGACACCGGCACCGCCAGCAGCGGAATCAGCGAGGCACGCCAGGTTTGCAGGAACAGGATCACCACCAGCACCACCAGTGCAATGGCTTCCAGCAGGGTATGTACCACTGACTCAATCGACGCCCGCACAAACTGGGTGGGGTCGTAGTCGATGGCGTAGTCCACCCCTTCGGGCATGGATTTCTTCAGTTCGGCCATGGTGGCACGCACCTGGTCGGAAATCTGCAAGGCATTGGAGCCCGGGGCTTGCGATACCGGAATGGCCACTGCCGCCTTGTTGTCCAGCGTGGAGTGCAGTGCGTATTCCGACGCGCCCAGCTCGATGCGGCCCAGCTCACGCAGGCGCGTAACCGCACCGTCGGCACCGGTCTTGACGATGATGTCGCCGAATTCCTGCTCGGTTTGCAGGCTGCCCTGCGCGTTGATAGGGAATTGCAGCTGGATGCCCTTGGCACTGGGCGACGCACCAATGCTACCGGCCGCGGCCTGCACGTTCTGTTCGCGGATGGCCGTTACCACCTCGCTGGCCGACAAGCCATGCATGGCTACTTTTTGCGGGTCCAGCCAGATGCGCATGGAGTAATCGCCCGCGCCATACAAGCCCACCTGCCCTACCCCGCTGATACGCGCCAGCCGGTCGCGCACATTGAGAATGGCGTAGTTGCGCAGATAGGTCATGTCGTAGCGGCCATTGGGCGACAGCAGGTGCACCACCAGCGTCAGGTCCGGGCTGCTCTTGATTGTGGTCAGACCCAGGCGGCGCACGTCTTCCGGCAGGCGCGGTTCTGCCTGCGCCACACGGTTTTGTACCAGTTGCTGCGCCTTGTCCGGGTCGGTGCCGATCTGGAAAGTCACCGTCAGCGTCATCAGGCCATCGGTGGTAGCCTGGCTGCTCATGTACAGCATGCCTTCGGTACCGTTGATGGCTTCTTCCAGCGGCGTGGCCACCGATTCGGCAATCACCTTGGGGTTGGCTCCGGGAAACTGCGCCCGCACGATGATTTGCGGCGGCACCACTTCCGGGTATTCCGAAATCGGTAGCACCCGCAAGGACAGCAGGCCCGCGAGGAAAATCAGCAGCGACAGCACCCCGGCAAAAATCGGGCGGTCGATGAAGAATTTGGATAGGTTCATGAATATCTTTCGCGTGGAAATCAGCTATTGGCCGCCGCTGTAGCCGGGGGCTGCATCGGCACCATGTGCGGTGCTACCGCTGCGCCGGGCTGCACTTTCTGCAGGCCGTCCACAATCACCCGCTCACCGGCACGCAAGCCGGCGGTGACAATGCGCAGGCCATCAACACTGGCCCCCAGCTGCACCTGGCGGTAACGTGCCTTGCTGTCCTTGTCGACCACCATGACAAAGCGCTTGTCCTGATCGGTGCCGATGGCCTGCTCGTTCAGCAACAGCGCCGGATGACGCTTGGCCTGCCCCAGCCGGATGCGCACGAACTGGCCGGGAATCAGCACGCCGTCGCGGTTGTCCACCGTGGCGCGCAGCTTGACCGTGCCGCTCTTGCCATCCACCTGGTTGTCCACCAGTTGCAGCTTGGCGGGGAAGGTTTGCGCCGTGCTGGTAGCCACCTGCAGCGGAATGTCGCCCAGCCGCGCACGGGCAGCGCCGGCATCCGGCAGCTCGGCCAGTGCCTTGTTCACGGTTTCTTCGTCGGCATCAAAGCTGGCATACACCGGGCTTACCGACACCAGCGTGGTAAGCACCGGCGAATCCGGCCCGGCCGATACCAGGTTGCCGGTAGTCACCAGCAGCTTGCCCACCCGGCCGGATACCGGCGCGCGGATGGCGGTGTAGCCCAGGTTCAGCCGTGCGGTTTGCAAGGCGGCCTGCGCCGCTTTCAGGCTGGCATCGGCGGCGCGGGCGGCGTTGTTGCGCTCGTCAGCATCGCGCTGGGCAATGGCGTGGTCGGCCAGCATGCGGCTGGCGCGTTCCTGCTCGCTACGGGCAAATACCAGCTGGGACTGGGCGGCCGCCACCTGGGCGGCGGCGCGGTCCACCTCGGCCTGATACGGCGCGGGGTCGATAGTCACCAGCAGGTCGCCTGCCTTGACCAGCGCACCTTCACGAAAGTGCACGGACTGGATGGCACCGGCCACGCGCGAGCGCAGCTCCACTCGCTCCATCGCCTCCAGGCGGCCGGAAAAATCCTGCCAGCTGCTGACTTCCTGCTGTACCAGCAAGGCAGCAGAAACAGGAACAGCCTGGCTGGCGGCAGCCGGAGCATCCGCCTGCACCGTCTGGCTATGCAGGCCCAGCCAGGTGGCGGTGCCAAGTGCAGCCAGCACGGCAAAGGAAATGGCAGTCACGGCCAGCGGTCGCCGGCCCTTGAGCGGTGGGTTCATATATTTGGTTCCGTAAGGTCAGCACAGATGGTCAGCGCAGGGCGCGTGACCGGTCAGGTAAGGCGACGCAGTGCCTGTGCGGGCTGGCCGCTACGGCACTGTCTTGTTGTCGGGTGAACAAAGCACGACGGCCGGCACATGCCAGCCGGGTATTCACCGCTTGATCAGGGACGCAAATGTATCAGCTGGCATTTTGCTGAACTAGATGCAATTTGATGCATGCCATTGTGAGATAAATTCATCAATAGCTGCGCAAGCTGCATGAGGGTCATACGTGACGGGAAGATTTGTGCCTAGCTGGCTTGGTAGCGCAAGGCATCCACCAGCAGCATCAGCGCACGGGAGGACTGGCGACGGCTGGGGTAGTAGAGATGAAAACCGGGAAACATTGCACACCAGGGTTGCAACACTTCCTGCAGGCGGCCATCGGCCAGATAAGGCTGCACATAGTCGCGGGTGATGTAGGCTATTCCCATGCCGGCCAGCGCGGCATTCAGCATCTGCGGCAGGGTGTTGATGATGAGCTGGCCATCGACACGAATGGAAAACTTGTGCTCGCCCTGGGCAAACTCCCAGGCATACAGCCCGCCATAGGTGGGCAGGCGCAAGCTGATGCAGTTGTGCTCGGTGAGGTCACGCGGGTGCGCTGGCACACCATGGCGGGCAAAGTAGGCTGGCGTGGCCACCACGGTGGTCTGGATATCCGGGCTGATGCGCACGGCAATCATGTCGCGCGCCACCTGGTCGCCAAAACGGATACCGGCATCAAAGCGCTGCGCCACGATATCAGTCAGCCCGTAGTCGATGGACAGCTCCACCTGCACATCCGGGTAGTCAGGCAAGAGCTGCGCCAGCTTGGGCAGCAGGTATTGCTCGGCGGCAAAGTCCGTTGCGGTAATGCGGATGGTGCCGGCCGGTTTGTCACGCTGCTCGCGCAGCACCGACAGCTCGGCTTCGATTTCGTCCAGCCGGGGGGCAAAAATGGCCAGCACCTGCTCGCCAGCGGCGGTCAGCGCCACACTGCGCGTGGTGCGGGTCACCAGGCGCATGCCCATGCTTTCCTCCAGCGCGCGCATGGTATGGCTGACTGCTGAGGGCGACACGCCCAGCTTGGCCGCGGCACGGGTAAAGCTGCCTTCGCGGGCTACCAGGACAAAGGTGCGCAGATCATTCAGGTTTTCGCGGGCCATTATTGAAATAATCTCATTTGGACTGGCGCATTATTTTGCAAGATGGCGCAATGCGCCAGCACAATCTGCCAGCGATAGCGGCGACAGGCCTGCTTTGCCCGGCAAGCAGCAACAGCAGCCAGCCAGACCATTGCCGCAACACATCTCCCGCCAGCCGCGCAGCGCACTTGCCTGTGACAGATGCGCACCGCTAGAATGAGTAATTACTCACTTACTTTCCCCGCCCATGGCTCTCCCCCGCAGTGAAGAAAAACGCATCGCCTTGCTGGAATCTGCCGCCGCCATCATGGCTGCGCAGGGGCTGGGTGCGTCCACTGCGTCGATCGCCCGTGGTGCTGGCGTGGCCGAAGGCACGCTGTTCCGCTATTTCGCCACCAAGGACGTGCTGTACAACGCGCTTTACACCCACCTGAAGCTGGACCTGGCTGCCGCGCTGCGCCAGCACATGGCCGTGCACGACAGTCTGGACGAACAAGTACGTGCACTGTGGGATGCCTACATCGACTGGGGCGTGAGCAATCTGTCCTTTTTCAAGACGCTGAACCAGCTGGTGGTATCGGACAAGGTAACGGCAGAAACCCGCAGCACGGTGGCAAGCCAGCTGTCCGACATCAAATGTGTCGCCCAGGCCTGCTCCGACAACAACGGCCTCTCCGCCCTGCCCGGCGGCTTTGCCGATGCCGTGTTCATGGCGCTGGCGGAAACCACCATCCAGTTTGTGGTGCGCGACCCTGCCAATGGCCAGGCTTACAAGAGCGCCGGATTCCGGGTGTTCTGGTCCGGCTCGGTGCGCTAATCATTGCGCCGATTTTTTTGCTCATTTTTTGCTCAATAAATGAGTGAGTACTCACAACAGGATTTTGCCATGCACTATGCGCGACTGGGCCTTGGCGGCCCCACCCTCTCCCGGCTGGCCTGTGCAGTACCGCGGCCAGACCCGGCCTGCCCGGATGCAGCACAACAGACAGCCCGCAGCATAGCCCAGGCACTGGATGCCGGCATCAATCTGTTTGATGCCGCCAGCTGCATGGACGGTATGGCGGAATCGCTGCTGGCCAAGGCACTGGGCAAACGCCGTGCCGAAGTACTGGTCAGCAGCCGGCTTGGCGCGCGGCGCAACGGCACCCACAGCCACCCCGGCCTGTCGCGCAGCGATATTGCATGGTCCATCGAGCAAAGCCTGAAACGGCTGGGCAGCGACTGGCTGGACCTGTGCGTGGTACCGCATGAAGACCCGTACACGCCGCTGGAAGAAACCCTGCAAACGCTGGACGACATGGTGCGCACCGGGAAAGTGCGTTATCTGGGCTTTGCCAACTGGCCCGCCTGGAAGGCGGCCAAAGCACTGGAATTGCAACAGCGTCACGGCTGGGCGCCCTTCTGTTTTGGCGAGCTGCACTACGCCCTGAATACCCGCAGCCCGGAACGGGAAGCCATCCCCATGCTGCAAAGCTATGGCCTGGGCCTGATTGCCAAGGCCCAGCCGACCGGTCTGCAGGCAAGTCAAGGCCACACCAGCTGCCCCACGCTGACAGACAGCCCGCGCAGCAATCACCGGCTGGCCGAACTGTTACGTGACATTGCCGATGGTCATCAGGCCAGCACCAAGCAGATTGCCCTCTCATGGCTGCTGGCGCGCGATACGGTTTCCAGCATCGTGCCGGTATTCAACAGCGCCATGCAGCAACAAGACGCACTGCACGCCATGACGCTAACGCTCTCGCCTGGCGAATTGCTGCTGCTGGATGCCGCCAGCGCCCCCACTCCGCTGTTGCCGGACTGGTTTGTCCAGCAGGAACACATGCAGACACCGCAGTCCGAACCGGAAAAAAGCTGCGCGTGAAGCCGCCGCGCTCCCAATCACTTTGCCCTGCAAGGAAGCCTCATGCCCACCCTGACAACAGAAGACGGCAGCCTGCTGCGCGACGGCCGCTATCGCAACGCCCAGCCACGCCGCGCAGGCGGGCTGCGCGACACCCTGCGCATCATGCTGCGCTTTTTTACCGACAAATCACCCCATGCGCTACCAGCCCGGCCCATCCAGCCGCTACCCTTGCACCCGGCCGACCTGGCATCCGCGCCAGACAAAAGCTTGTGGCGGCTGGGGCACTCCACCGTACTCTTCAAGCTGGATGGTGTTTTTCTGCTGACCGACCCGGTGTTCGGCCAACGCGCCTCGCCCTTTTCCTTTATCGGCCCCAAGCGCTTCCATGCGCCGCCCATCGCGCTGGATGAGTTGCCGCAACTGGACGTGGTGATCATCTCCCACGATCACTACGACCATCTGGACCGCGCCAGCGTGCTGGCCTTGCAGCACAAAACCCGCCGCTTCGTTACCCCGCTGGGCGTGGGCCAGCGCCTGCAAGCCTGGGGTATTCCAGCGGAGAAAATCCAGCAGCTGGACTGGTGGCAAGGCGTGGATGCCGGGCCGCTGCACATCACCGCCACCCCGGCCCAGCACTTTTCCGGGCGCGGCCTGCGGGATGGCAACCGCACCTTGTGGGCATCCTGGGTGATACGCAGCAGCCAGAGCCGGGTATTTTTCAGTGGCGACAGCGGTTATTTCGATGGCTTCCGTGACATTGGCCTGCGCCACGGTCCTTTCGATCTCACCCTGCTGGAAAACGGTGCCTACAACGAAGACTGGGCCGATGTGCACATGCACCCCGAGCAAACCCTGCAAGCCCATCTCGACCTGCGTGGCAAAGTGCTGGTACCCATCCACAACGGCACCTTCGATCTGGCCTTGCATGGCTGGACCGAGCCGCTGGAACGCATCAGCACCCTGGCCGCCCAGCACGATGTCTGCCTGCGCACACCACGCTTTGGCGAGCGGCTGGATATCCTGCACCCGGCACAGACGCAGGCCTGGTGGCCATCGCCGACAAAAATGATCTACACCCCGACCAAATGCCGCGGGCTAGCAAAGATGGACTGTCGGCTGCTGCCAAAGCCAAAGTAGCTGGTTGATATCCAGAGGATATCCAGAGACCGAGGGCGGACCTGTCCCCTGCCCCGTAGACACTAACTATCAAGGTGGCTTACAGCCAGCCAGCAGCAGTGCCCTTGGACACCAGCAGAGGTACTTTCCCGGATTCCCTCAAACGAGAGGCGGCTGAACTAGCTGCTTGCTTGTACTGCGGACTTGCCGGGCTGCCAGCCACCGCCCAGCGCCCTGAAAGCAGCGACCGCTGCCCGTGCCGCTTCTGTTTTTGCCTGCGCCTGTGCATCGGCAGCGCGCAGCAGGCTTTCGTCGGCCTGCAGTACCTCGATGAGACTGACCACCCCTTTTTGATAAGCGGCAAACGAAGCCGTCCTGGCACGACGCAGTGAATCCACGCCGCGAGCGAGCGCAGCCGACTGTTCTTCACGTTTGACCAGGGCGGAGAAAGCATTTTCGACATCCTCGCTGGCATGCAGCACGGCAAGTCGATAGGCGGCCAACATTTCAGCCTCCTGGCCCCTGGCCTGGTCAATCTGCGCATTGATGCGACCAAAATCGAAGAGACGCCAGCGCAGCCCCAGCACGCCTGCGGCCTGGCTGGCACCACTGCCGAACAGATTGCCGGAGGACACCGCGGTGGCGCTCCCCATCAGTCCACTTAACGAGAGCTTGGGGTAATACTCGGCCATGGCCACGCCAATACGGGCATTGGATGCCGCCAGGTGCCGCTCGGCCACGATCAGGTCTGGCCGGCGCCGCAGCAATTCGCCCGGTGATCCGGTGGCGCCAATGCGCGGGATGGCCGGAATGGCGGCAACGGTGGCCAGCTCGGCGCGATGGCTGCCAGGGGGAGAGGCCAGCATCACATCCAGGGCATTCATGGCGGCATCCAGCCCTGTTTCGAGAAGCGGTATGGATGACTGGACCTGGGCCAATGCCCCTTCGGCCTGATCCACCTGCAGCTCAGCCACCAAACCTTGGCCATACAGCAGCTGGATGGTGTCAAGCAGTGCTTGCTGTTTCTCAAGCTGTTGCCGGGCAATATCCAGGCGGGTTTGCAATCCGCGAATACTGATGTAGATGTCGGCGGTCTGGGCTGCCACGGCCAGGCGAGTCGCCATGGCACCTGCTGCCGAAGCCTGGTACTCGGCCAGTGCCGCTTCTCGCCCACGGCGCAAGCCGCCAAACAAGTCCAGTTCCCAGCTGGCGCCGAGATCCGCGCCGTAGGCATTGCCATAACGGTTGAATCCGGGTTTTGCATTCAAGACCTGCCCCAAGGGCGTTTCCACCGACTGGTAGGCTCTGCTCGCTTGACCGCTGATATTGCCGGCGGGCAGCAGCGCAGCATTGGCGGCTCCCAAGCCTGCCCGGACCTGCAGGACACGTGCCGATGCTTGTGCAAGGTCTAGATTCTGCTCCAGCGCCAACATGATGTACCGACTCAGTTGCGCATCGCCGAACCCTGTCCACCATGCTGCCAGGTCGGCATCGCTGTCTGCATGGTGCTGCTCCACTGCGGCAGCACCCAGATACCGGGCTGGCAGCGGCATTGTGGGCCGGGAATAATCGGGACCGACGGCACAGCCGGTCAACACGCTGGCAGCGGCAAGCAAGGCGAGAGGGTGTTTGGCTAGCACGGGCGACTCCGGATCAAAATGAATAATTGTGACCATAATACATATTGGTCACTGATTGTCAATTTTTCAACGCCTCTGTAAGCTACTAGCCATGAAAACCACACCCCACTCCCCAGCAGCAGCACGCGGTCCGGCCGATCATGAAGTACGCGACCAAATCGTTGCCGCCGCCACCGAGCACTTCAGCCGCTATGGCTACGAGAAGACCACCGTGTCCGACCTCGCCAAAGCCATCGGCTTTTCCAAGGCTTATATCTACAAGTTCTTCGAATCCAAGCAGGCGATTGGCGAGATGATCTGCAGTCATTGCCTGCGCGAAATCGAAGACGATGTCAAAGCGGCGATTGATGCGGTGGAAGGCCCGCCGGAGAAGTTGCGACGCATGTTCAAAACCATTGTGGAATCAAGCCTCAGGCTGTTTTTCCAGGATCGCAAGCTATTCGAAATTGCTGCATCGGCTGCCGGTGAGCGCTGGCAGGCCACCCTTGACTACGAGGAACGCATCCGCAACTTGCTGCAAGAGATCGTGCAACAGGGGCGGCTGAGTGGCGACTTTGAACGCAAAACGCCACTGGACGAAACGACCCGCGCCATCTTCCTGGTGATGCGGCCCTTTCTGCACCCCTTGATCTTGCAATACAACTTTGATTACACCGAGGAAGCCCCGGCTCAGCTTTCCAGCCTGGTGCTGCGCAGCCTGTCGCCATGAAGCCACAGCTGCATTGTGACCATTGACTAAATTAGTCACAAGAATAATACTGAAAGTCCCGATCACTTCGTCAAAGGGACTTTCATGCTTCGGCGTCGCCTTACCCTCTCCTCAGTCATCTGTGCCTTGCCGTTTGCCCTGGTCGCTTGCGGCGAAAAAACTCAGCCAGACCCCCGCACCAGCACCCCGCTGGTACGTGCTGCCATTGTTCAGGCAGGCGCGTCTGAATCACGCGCTTTCACGGGCACCATCGCCGCCCGCATTCAAAGCGATCTTGGCTTCCGGGTTTCCGGCAAGGTGCTGCAGCGCCTGGTCGACACAGGCCAAACCGTCAGGCGCGGCCAACTGCTGATGCGGCTTGACCCGGCCGATCTGCGACTGGCCGCCCATGCCCAGCAAGAGGCAGTCAGCGCAGCACGGGCGCGGGCGCAGCAGGCCGCACAGGATGAAGCCCGCTACCGCGAGCTGCGTGGCACCGGTGCCATCTCTGCCTCTGCTTACGACCAGATCAAGGCAGCTGCGGATGCCGCCAAAGCCCAGCTCAGTGCGGCGGAAGCGCAGGCTGAAGTGGCCGGCAATGCCAGCCGTTATGCCGAGCTGGTGGCGGATGGCGATGGTGTGGTGATGGAAACGCTGGCGGAACCGGGCCAGGTGGTGAGTGCCGGGCAGCCCGTCGTGCGCCTCGCCCATGCCGGGCAACGCGAGGCGGTGATCCAGCTGCCGGAAACCCTGCGCCCCAGGGTCGGCTCCACCGGACAGGCCTCACTCTTCGGAGCGGACACCCTGCAGGTCCCTGCCAGACTGCGCCAGCTGTCACAAACTGCCGATCGCCTGACCCGTACCTTCGAAGCACGCTACGTGCTGGATGGTGACCTGGCCAATGCGCCTTTGGGGGCCACGGTGACCATCCGGATTCCAGAGAGCCAGGCGGCTGACAATGCCGGCATGCAGCTCCCCATCGGCGCCTTGTTCGACGCGGGCAAAGGGCCTGGCGTGTGGGTGATTCATGGCAGCCCCGCCAAGGTTTCCTGGCGACCGGTCACCGTACTGCATCTGGCCGACGATAGCGCGCGCGTCCTTGGTCCGCTCAAGCAAGGCGAGCGGATCGTGGCGCTGGGCGCGCACCTGCTGCGTGAAGGCGAGCAAGTCCGGCTGGCCGAGCCAGCCGTCGCCCCTGCTGCGAAAGGGGTCCAGTCGTGAGCGAAGGCCGCTTCAATTTGTCGGCCCTCGCCGTGCGCGAGCGTGCCGTGACCTTGTTCCTGATTTTGCTGATTTCGCTGGCCGGGGCGGTTTCCTTTTTCAAGCTGGGACGTGCCGAGGACCCCTCCTTCACCATCAAGGTGATGACCATTGTCACCGCCTGGCCTGGCGCCACCGCGCAGGAAATGCAGGATCAGGTGGCAGAGAAGATCGAAAAGCGGCTGCAGGAGCTGCGCTGGTATGAGCGGAGCGAGACTTACACCCGCCCGGGGCTGGCCTTCACCACGCTGACCTTGCTGGATAGCACGCCGCCATCGGAAGTAAAAGAAGAGTTCTATCAGGCACGAAAGAAAATTGGCGATGAAGTGCCAAACCTGCCCGCAGGCGTGCTGGGTCCCTTTGTTAATGATGAATATTCCGATGTGACTTTCGCCCTGTACGCACTGAAGGCCAAGGGCGAGCCACAGCGTGTTCTCGTGCGCGATGCGGAAAGCTTGCGCCAGCGCCTGCTGCATGTGCCAGGCGTGAAGAAGGTCAATATTGTTGGCGAACAAGCAGAACGGATTTTCATCGAATTTTCGCATGACAGGCTGGCTACGCTGGGCATCAGTCCGCAGGACGTATTTGCCGCCCTCCATGGTCAGAATGCACTGACGCCAGCCGGCTCGGTGGAAACCAAGGGGCCGGAAGTGTTCATTCGCCTGGACGGTGCCTTCGACCAATTGCAGAAAATCCGCGACACACCGCTGGTGGTGCAAGGCCGCACGCTGAAGTTGTCGGATATCGCCACCGTCAAGCGCGGCTACGAAGATCCGGCAAGCTTCATGATCCGTAACGGTGGCGAGCCGGCGCTATTGCTGGGTGTCGTCATGCGTGAAGGCTGGAACGGGCTGGACCTGGGCAAGGCGCTGGATAGCGAAGTGGCCGCGATCAACGCAGAGCAAGCGCTGGGAATGAGCCTGAGCAAAGTGACCGACCAGGCCGTCAACATCAGCGCGGCGGTGGATGAGTTCATGGTCAAGTTCTTCGCCGCGGTGCTGGTCGTCATGCTGGTGAGCTTTGTCAGCATGGGCTGGCGCGTGGGCATCGTGGTTGCCGCGGCGGTGCCGTTAACACTGGCCGTCGTCTTTGCCGTGATGCTGGCCAGCGGCAAGAACTTCGACCGCATCACGCTGGGTTCGCTGATCCTGGCACTGGGCCTGCTGGTCGACGACGCCATCATCGCCATCGAAATGATGGTGGTGAAAATGGAAGAAGGTTACAACCGCATCGCCGCCTCTGCCTATGCCTGGAGCCATACCGCCGCGCCCATGCTGTCCGGAACGCTGGTGACGGCGGTGGGCTTCATGCCCAATGGTTTTGCCCGATCCTCGGCGGGTGAATACACCAGCAATATGTTCTGGATTGTCGGCATCGCCCTGATCGCCTCCTGGGTGGTTGCCGTGGTGTTCACCCCCTATCTGGGCGTGAAGCTGCTGCCCGACTTCAAGAAGGTTGCAGGGGGGCACGCCGGCATCTACGACACACCGCGCTACAACCGTTTCCGTACCCTGCTTGGGCGCATTATTGCGCGCAAATGGCTGGTCGCGGGCTCGGTCATCGGCCTGTTTGTACTGGCGGTGCTGGGCATGGCAGTGGTCAAGAAACAGTTTTTCCCGATTTCCGACCGACCGGAAGTCTTGGTCGAAGTGCAAATGCCCTACGGCAGCTCGATCACGCAGACCAGTGCCGCCAGCGCCAAGGTGGAAGCGTGGCTGGCCAAACAGAAGGAAGCGCGGATTGTCACCGCCTATATCGGCCAGGGGGCGCCACGTTTTTTCTTCTCGGTAGGGCCGGAGCTGCCTGACCCCTCGTTTGCCAAGATCGTGGTACGTACCGACAACCAGGACGAGCGCGAAGCGCTGAAACTCAGGCTGCGCCAGGCCATTGCCGATGGTTTGGCCCCGGAGGCCCGGCTGCGCGTCACCCAACTGGTCTTTGGCCCTTACTCACCCTTCCCGGTGGCGTATCGGGTATCGGGTCCAGACCCTGAGGTATTGCGTAAAGTTGCCGCCTCGGTACAACAGGTCATGGATGCCAGCCCGCTGATGCGAACAGTCAACACCGACTGGGGAAGCCGCGCACCCACCTTGCATTTCACCTTGTTGCAAGACCGCTTGCAGGCGGTGGGGCTAAGCTCCAGCACAGTGGCGCAGCAGCTGCAATTCCTGCTGAACGGCGTGCCGGTCACGACAGTGCGCGAGGATATCCGTACGGTACAGGTTGTCGCCCGCTCTGCCGGCAATGCAAGGCTGGACCCGGCCAGGATGGCTGATTTCACATTGGCTGGCGCACATGGAGAGCGCATCCCGCTTGCGCAGGTGGGCAAGATCGAAGTGCGCATGGAAGAGCCGATCATGCGCCGGCGCGACCGCATGCCGACCATCACGGTACGCGGCGATATTGCCGAAGGCTTGCAGCCACCGGACGTGTCAACCGCCATCAGCAAACAGCTGCAGCCCATCATCGCCAGGCTGCCCAATGGCTATCACATCGTCGAAGCAGGCTCCATCGAGGAGTCGGGCAAGGCCACGGTGGCGATGTTGCCGATCTTCCCGATCATGCTGGCCATCACCTTGCTCATCATCATCCTCCAGGTGCGTTCAATGGCCGGCATGGTGATGGTCTTCCTCACCAGCCCGCTGGGGCTGATCGGCGTGGTGCCGACCTTGCTGCTGTTCAGGCAGCCCTTCGGTATCAATGCACTGGTGGGCCTGATTGCACTGTCCGGCATCCTGATGCGTAACACGCTGATCCTGATCGGACAGATTCGTGAAAACGAAAAGGCCGGGCTGGACCCGTTCCGCGCGCTAGTTGAAGCCACGGTGCAGCGTGCACGGCCGGTGATCCTGACTGCACTGGCCGCCATCCTGGCCTTCATCCCGCTCACCCATTCGGTGTTCTGGGGAACGCTGGCCTACACCCTGATTGGCGGCACCTTGGCCGGGACAATCCTGACCCTGGTATTCCTGCCGGCCATGTATTCGATCTGGTTCAGGATCCGGCCGGCCAGTGTCAGCGCATCCCGGGCATAAGCAAGGGCATCTCCATGGGCCGCCAAGGCGGTCCGTCCGGATTAGTACAGCCACAGTCTATTGATATCGAAAAGGAAGTCCCATGAAAAATTCGACGGTTGTTGTCATCACCGGGGTATCGTCTGGCATTGGACGTGCCGCTGCAGAGCAGTTTGCCCAGCGCGGCTGCCGTGTATTCGGCACCGTGCGCAATACGGCAACCGCACAAGCCATACCGGGTGTGACACTGATTGAGATGGATGTCCGTGACGATGCCTCCGTGCAAGCTGGCATCCACACCGTCATCGATCAAGCCAGACGCATCGACGTGCTGGTCAACAGTGCTGGCGTGACCCTGCTGGGTGCGATGGAAGAAACCTCGCTTGCCGAAGCCCGGAGCTTGTTCGACACCAACCTCTTCGGCCTCCTGCGCGTCATCAAGACCACGCTGCCACATATGCGCGCACAGCGCTCCGGCCGTATCGTCAACGTCAGTTCGGTGCTGGGTTTTCTGCCTGCGCCATACATGGCGCTCTATTCAGCCTCCAAGCATGCCGTCGAAGGGCTGTCCGAGACCCTGGATCACGAGGTACGCCAATTCGGCATTCGGGTCGCGCTGGTCGAACCCTCGTTTACCAAAACCAATCTGGACATCAATGCACCACAGACAGCAGCCAGAATCTCCGACTATGACGTTGAGCTCGGCATCGTTTCCCAGGCCATTCAAAACAATGTGCAGAAGGCACCCAATCCCGATGGCGTGGCCGCCACGATTGTGGAGGCGGCACTGGGGCGCTGGAAGATGCGCCACACCCCCAAAGGCGAGGCATCCCTGCTGGCCAAGTTACGCCGCTTCATGCCTGCCGGCCCGGTTGAGAAGGGGCTGCGCAAGACGTTTGGGCTGGTCTGATCGATCACAAGCTGCGAACAGCCGGAGGCCAGCACGGTAACATTCGCCAATGGCATACACGCCATGCGACGGGTGCAGGGCTATCCACCGCATGCCGAATTGGCTTGTGCCTTGTTTCCACCATGGCGCCACCGTGGTAAGGCATCATATTGCCCCCGTCCTGCGGGGGCATTTTTCGCCATGATCCGTTTGAGACATTGAAGTTGAGACATTGAAGCTGCCGCGCGGTGAGTGGCTCTACAATTCAAGACCAATAAAGACAGCAATCAGCAGCACGTGGTCCTGGCCAGCAATAAATGCTGGGTAGCGATGATTTACTGGTGGCCATGCCAGTGCAGGGACAGCAAGTAGCAAGGCTGCGACCTCCGCCGCACGGCAAAAGTCAACAGCTATCCGGCCAGCCGTCCGACATGCCACAAGCGCCCTGCGCGGCCCTTCACAAAAAGCGCCATTACGCGTACCATCCCGCCTCGCTTTTCGGGATGGCATCAATGACTACTAGCAGCGCTGCGCAAGCATGCGGCATCGACTTCGGCACCTCCAATTCCACGGTTGGCTGGCTGCGCCCTGGCGCAGATACCCTGATTCCGCTGGAAGACGGCAAGATCACCCTGCCCTCGGTTGTCTTTTTCAATTACGAAGAGGACCACTCGGTCTTTGGCCGCCGCGCCCTGCTGGAATACACCGAAGGCTATGAAGGCCGGCTGATGCGCTCGCTGAAAAGCCTGCTGGGCAGCAGCCTGATCGACAGCCAGACCGAGGTACAAGGCCGCGCCCTGCCATTTCGCCACCTGCTTACCCTGTTCATCCAGGAGGTGAAGCAGCGCGCCGACCGTGCCGCTGGCCGTCCCTTCGAACAAGTGGTGCTGGGCCGCCCGGTATTCTTTGTCGACGACAACCCCAAGGCCGATGCGCTGGCGGAAGAAACCCTGGCGCAGATTGCCCGCCAGGTAGGCTTCAAGGATATTTCCTTCCAGTTTGAGCCGCTGGCTGCCGCCTTTGATTACGAGTCTTCCATCACCCGTGAAGAACTGGTGCTGATCGTGGATATCGGCGGCGGCACCTCGGACTTTTCCCTGGTACGCCTGTCACCTGAACGCCGCCTGCTGGACGACCGCCGTGCCGACATCCTGGCCACCGGCGGCGTACATATCGGCGGCACCGACTTTGACAAGCAACTGAGCCTGCACGGCGTGATGCCGCTGTTCGGCTTCAAGAGCCGCTTGCGCAACAATGCCGAAATGCCCTCGGCACAGTACTTCAACCTGGCCACCTGGCACACCATCAACTTTGCCTACACCCGCAAGGCATGGATGGATCTGCAGGACATTCATCGTGACGTGGAAGACCCGCGCGCTTTCGACCGCCTGTTCAAGCTGATCCAGGAACGTGCCGGCCACTGGCTGGCCATGCAGGTGGAAGAGGCCAAGATCGCCCTGTCCGGCAGCGACAGCCATCGCCTGGAGCTGGACCTGATCGAAGACGGACTGTATGCCGAACTGCTGCGCGAGCAGTTCAACCAGACCATCGACGGCATGCTGGGGCAGATCGGCAAGACCATCGGCAGCCTGCTGGCCGATGCCGGCATCAGCGCCAGCCAGATCGACACCGTCTTCTTTACCGGCGGCTCCAGCGGCGTTCCCGCGCTGCGCCAGTGCGTGCAGCAACTGCTGCCCAATGCCCACCATGTCGAGGGCAATCTGTTTGGCAGCATCGGCAGCGGTCTCGCCATCGAGGCGAAAAAACGCTACGGCTGATGCCGAAACAAAAAGGCTGCCCCAGTGGAGCAGCCTTTTTGAATTATCCGGAACCGTATCAGCCCTGCCGTTTGCGCGGGGCTTTTTTTGTGGCCGCCGGCGGCAGGTCGAGGTCAAACAGCATGCCGGTGCGCCCGGTCTGCGACTGGCAGGCAATCTGCAGGGCGCGGTTGATCGCTTCCTTCTTGCTTACCCCCCACCACTCGATCATCTTGTCCAGCGACTTCTGCGCGTCACGACTCAACTCCACCGTTACCGACAGCTCCTGCAGGCGGTTGCGGCGCTGCTCGCGGCTGCGGCGCTTGCGCTCGGCCACCGTCATGGCGCGCTCGCCCAGCGGCTTGCGTCCGGGCTTTTTCTGCACGCCGCCAATCAGGTCGAAAGTGTAGTGATCGCAGGGATCTTTCATGGATGGGTGACGGGTCACAATCAAGAGGGGCGCAAGAATACCACAAAGCCGCGTCAGGTGGGGCATACCGCCCCCACCGCCCTTGCAATTAGTCGCTTCGCATAGCCAGACATCCGCACCCCAGGGAGCGCCGGCTCGGGCCAGATCACCCATGCATCACGGGTTGGATAGAGCGCCCTAGAGTGGGTTGGCGGCAAAGGTATCGCACTGAGCGATATCACCACTGTCGAAGCCGCGCTTGAACCAGCGCACCCGCTGCGCGCTGCTGCCATGGGTAAAGCTATCCGGCACCACGGCGCGGCCGGCAGAGCGCTGCAAGGTATCGTCACCGATTTTCGAAGCTGCATTCAGCGCCGATTCCAGATCACCCCCCTCGAGGATATGCCGCGCCTTGTCGGCATGATTGCCCCACACCCCGGCAAAGCAGTCAGCCTGCAATTCCAGCCGTACCGACAAGGCATTGGCCTTGCGTTCGCTGGACTGGCGCCGCAGGGCATCGACCTTGGCGGAAATGCCCAGCAGGTTTTGCACATGGTGGCCTACCTCATGCGCAATCACATAGGCCTCGGCAAACTCGCCCGGTGCGCCCAGTTGCTGATTCAGCGTGCGATAGAAAGCCAGGTCGATATACACCTTGCGGTCGGCCGGGCAATAAAACGGCCCCATGGCCGACTCGCCCTGACCACAGGCAGTGGGCGTGCTATTGCTGAACAACACCAGCTTGGGCTGCTGGTAGCTGGCGCCACGCTGCTGGAAAATCTGCCCCCACACATCCTCGGTATCCGCCAGCACCACGCGCACCAGCCTGGCCTCGCGTTCTTCTTCAGCAGAATGCACCCTGGGCTGCTGCGGCCGGGTTTGGACTTGCTGATGCCCACCACCGGTCAGCGCAGAAATCACCTGCAAGGGATTGGCCCCGAACACCAGCCAGGCCACCAGGCCAATGGCAATCGTCCCCAGACCGATACTGCCGCCACCCAGACTGAAACCGGGGGAGGCGCCAGCCTCATCGCGACGGTCTTCCACATTATCGCTTTCCCGATTGCCATCCCAACGCATGCCAGCTCTCCTTGTGTCGAATCAGGCCGGCAGGTAGCCCGCCAGCAGCGCCTGCACCAGCAGGGCAAACAGTGCGGCGATGATGTCATCCAGCATCACGCCAAAACCGCCATGTACCCGGCGATCAAACCAGGCAATCGGCCATGGCTTGAGAATATCAAACAGCCGGAACAGCACAAAGGCCAGCAGCCAGCCAGCCCAACTGGCCGGGGCATACGCCAGCACCAGCAGCATGGCCACCACCTCGTCCCAGACGATGCCGCCGTAGTCGTGCACCCCCAGTGCATCACCGGTTACCTGACACACCCACACCCCCAGCACAAACAAGGGCAGACACAACAAGGTCAGCCCCAGGCTGCCCACTCCCAGCGCGTGTAGCAGAAAAAACAGCGGATAAGCCACCAGCGTGCCCCAGGTGCCCGGCGCCTTGCGCGCCAGACCGCTACCAAAGCCGAAAGCCAGCAGATACGCCGGATGCCGGCGCAGAAAAGCCCAGTCCGGGCGAAAGGCCGGTGCCTGTTTATGCGAAGTGGTCATAACCCGCCCTGTCCAATGCAATTGTCTGGCCGGTGGCATCCAGCAGGCGTGCGCCACTGCCCGCCACGATACGGCCGATACGTGTCACCCGGCAGCCCGCCTGCGTCGCTGCGGCCAGCACCGCCTCGCGTGCCGCCTGCGGCGCAGTGAAGCACAATTCGTAATCATCGCCACCGGCTGCCAGAAACTCCAGCCAGCGTGCTCGCTCCGCCTCCAGCGGCGACAAGGATGGCAGGCTGTCCGCCCAGATTTCCGCGGCCACGCCCGAGGCGGCCAGTATATGCCCCAGATCGGCCAGCAGCCCGTCCGACACATCGGCCGCAGCATGCGCCACGCCCAGCAGGGCCTGGCCCAGTTCCAGCCGTGGCACCGGAAAATCCAGCCGGCACTGGCAGGCCGCCAGCACATCATCCGACACGGCAGCAGCCGGCAAGCGCCCCAGCCGTTGTGCCACGGCAATGGCACCCAGGCCCAATTCGCCACTGACCCAGACATCGTCCCCCAGGCGGGCTGCATCGCGCCGCAGTGCCTGTCCCTGCGGCGTTTCGCCCATGATGGTGATGGACAGGGTCAGCGGCCCGCGCGTGGTGTCGCCACCGGCCAAGTCCACACCGTACTGCTCGGCCAGGGCGAACAGCCCACGGCTGAAACCCTGTGCCCAGGCTTCATCCACCTCGGGCAGGGCCAGCGCCAGAAAAGCCCAGCGCGGGCGGGCGCCCATTGCCGCCATATCGGACAGATTCACCGCCAGCGTCTTGTGTCCCAGTGCCTGCGGGCTGACATCGGCAAAAAAATGCCGCCCTTCCACCAGCATGTCTACCGACACATGCAGGTCCTGGCCCGGCGTGGGGCGCAGGATGGCAGCATCATCGCCCACCCCCAGCACGACAGATGGTGCGGCGCGGGTGAAATAGTGGCGGATCAGTTCAAATTCATTCATCGCGTCAACTCCGGGCCCTCATGCAAAAACACCCGCCGTAGCGGGTGTCAGGCTGCTGACAAAGTTATTTGGTGCGATTGCACTGGACCCGGCAAAGCCGGGCCTTTCGATTAACTTATTGCTTTCGCAGCCCTCTCATCTAATCCCAATCCCCCCGCCCTTGCCCTGCAAGGGAGCCTCGCTTTCCTTTCGGAAAGCGAGAGGGGCGTCAACAAACTGACACCCGCCGTGGCGGGTGTCAGTTTCATGCAGCAAGATTATCAGCCTTGGCGACGCGAACGCTGCGAGGCAACCTCGTCGGCGCGTACATCGGCAGCCAGCTTGTCCAGCACGCCGTTGACGAATTTGTGGCCGTCGGTACCACCGAAAGTCTTGGTGATCTCGATGGCTTCATTGATGATCACCGGGTACGGCGTTTCCGGGTGCTGGGTCAGTTCCAGCGCCGCCATCAGCAGCACGGCGCGCTCCACCGGGCTGACTTCTTCTTCGTTGCGTTCGTAATAGGGACGAATGCGACCGGACAGCACGGCAACATCTTTCAGCACACCGTACAGCACGGCGCGAAACAGGGTTTCGTCCGCCTTGGCGAAGTATTCGTTTTCGCGCAGGTGTTTTTCAATCAGCGAAGCCGGGCGATCCGGATTCAGTTCCCATTCATAAATGCCCTGAACGGCAAATTCGCGGGCACGGCGACGGGCGGTTTTCATGTCGGTTTCCTAAAAAGAACAAGTGAGCGGCATCATCCCCAAGGGATGATCAACCGCGCAGCGTTTTATGCAGATTGGCCATTTCCACCGCAACGCGTGCTGCGTCGCGGCCTTTTTCCAGCATGCGCACTTCGGCCTGTTCGTCGTTTTCGGTGGTGAGAATGGCGTTGGCAATGGGGATGTCGAAATCCAGACCCACGCGGGTGACGCCGGCGCCGGACTCATTGGAAACCAGTTCGAAGTGGTAGGTTTCGCCACGGATGATGGCACCCAGCGCCACCAGCGCATCGAACTTGCCGCTCTTGGCCATGGTTTGCAGCACCAGCGGCACTTCCAGCGCCCCCGGCACCGTGGCCAGCACCACGTCTTCCGCGGCCACCCCCAGCACCTTCAGCTCGGCCAGGCAGGCGTCGCGCAGGCCATGGCACACTTCCTCGGTAAAACGCGCCTGGACGATGCCGACCTTGAGGCCGCGACCGTTAAAATCGGAAGAAATGCGCTGGATAGCTTCAAGCATGGGAGTCCTCGCTGCTGAAATTCGGATCAGATAAGCCCCCTGCACGACCGGCAACTACCGGCCCCAGGGGGAGTCATGACGGAAAACCGGTTATTTTAACCGATTTCGATATGAAAGTGTTCCGGCTGGCAAAAGCCGGTGACTTCAAGATTAAAACCAGCCATCGACGGTACATTCAAGGGCGGCGACATCAGCTTCATCTTGCCCACGCCCAGCGCCTTGAGCATTTGCGCACCGACACCGAAGGTCTTGCCGTCCCAGGGCGAGCGTTTCACATTCTGCCCCAGCGCCCGCTGCAGCAAATCATCGCCGGTTTCATCGCGATACAGCAGGATGACCACACCCTTGCCGGCTTCATCGATGGCTTCCAGCGCGCCCGGCACCGTCCAGGAGTGCGGGCGCGAGGTCGGGTCCAGCACATCCATGATGGACAGCGGCTCGTGTACACGCACCAGCGTTTCCTTTGCCTCGTCCAGCTGGCCCTTGACCAGCGCCAGATGGGTTTCGCGGGTGGTGACATCGCGGAAGACATGCAAGTCGAAAGCGCCAAACGGCGTTTCCACCGGACGCTGGCCCACTTCTTCCACCAGCGATTCGGTACGGCTGCGGTAGTGGATCAGGTCGGCAATGGTGCCCACCTTGAGGCCGTGGGTCTTGGCGAACTCCAGCAATTCCGGCATGCGCGCCATGGTGCCGTCGTCGTTCATGATTTCGCAGATCACCCCGGCCGGCTCCAGCCCGGCCAGCATCGGCAGATCGCAAGCCGCCTCGGTATGGCCGGCACGGATCAGCACGCCGCCATTTTGTGCCTTGAGCGGGAAGATATGCCCCGGCTGCACCAGGTCGCTGGCCTTGGCATTGCGCGCCACCGCTGCCTGCACGGTACGCGCCCGATCCGCCGCGGAAATGCCGGTGGTCACGCCTTCTGCCGCTTCGATGGACACGGTGAAATTGGTGCCGAAGGAGGTGCCGTTATTGGCGGCCATCATCGGCAGCTCCAGCAGCTTGCAGCGCTGCTCGGTAAGGGTCAGGCAGATCAGGCCACGCGCATGCTTGGCCATGAAATTGATGGCTTCCGGCGTGACGAACTCGGCCGCCATCACGATATCACCTTCGTTTTCGCGATCTTCCGCATCAGCCAGCACCACCATTTTGCCGGCCTTGATGTCGGCAATGATGTCCTGCACCGGAGAAATAACCATTTGCTACATCCTTTATATAGAGGCGCTGCACGGCCGGGCCGGGCAGACTGCGAATTCTGACGGCTGGCGGCCGCAGGGCCTGGTATTGACTGGCCGCTGCCGCTGCTACAGACCGTGTACGGGGCATGCGCCCCGCGCTGTATTTTCACAACATGGAGGCAATCGGCACCCTATCAAGCCGATTCACCATTTTTTTCAGACTGCTCACACACCCTGGCGCTGTGCCAGTACCCGCTCCACGGTATCGACAATGGCCTGGGTTTGCGGATCGACCTCGATATTGATGGCGTCGCCCACCTGGCGGAACTGGATGATGGTGCGCTCCAGCGTTTCCGGAATCAGGTGCACGCAAAAACGGCTGCCTTCGACGCTGCCTATGGTCAGACTGCAGCCATCAATACCGATATAGCCCTTGGCAAACAAGTACTTGGCAAACTCTGGCGGCAGCGTGAACCACACCGTGCAGTTGTTGGGCGTGCGGATGATCTCATCCACCCGCGCCAGGCAGATGATATGGCCGGACATGGCATGGCCGCCGATTTCGTCACCAAACCTTGCAGCCCGCTCGACATTGACCCTGTCGCCCACCTGCAGCGCGCCCAGATTGGTCAGGCGCAGCGTTTCGGCCATCAGGTCAAAGGCCACCAGGTCGTCACTGACCTCGGTCACGGTCAGGCAGCAGCCGTTATGGGCAATTGACGCCCCCAGCTCGATGCCGCCCAGCATGGACGGCGGCAGCCGCAGCACATGGCGACGGAAATCCTGTTTTTCCTCGATGGCCACCACCTCGGCCATCCCCTGCACGATACCGGTAAACATGCTTGCTCCTGTTCTGGCCCGCCCGGCTGGCGATGCAGCCGGCAAAACACCCATGATAACCAAATCGCCGCCCAGTGCCGACCCGCTTGCAAGCCCCGACAGCCAGCCCGCTTACCACGGCCAAGCTATCTTGCTGATGTCAAAAGAAAAGCTTTTGTCAAAACACTGGCAGAAATTTGCAGCCTGCGAGGTTTTGTTGCGCGCCGCTATCCTGTAAAATCACCGCCTTCTTATCAAGCCTGTTCCTACTCCATGTCCGCAGAATTGTCCCGCATTGCCGAGGAAGTGGCGCGCCGCCGCACCTTCGCCATCATTTCCCACCCTGACGCAGGTAAAACCACGCTGACCGAAAAGCTGCTGCTGTTTTCGGGCGCCATCCAGATGGCCGGCACGGTAAAGGGCAAGAAGGGCGGCAAGTTTGCCACCTCGGACTGGATGGAAATCGAAAAGCAGCGCGGCATCTCCGTGGCCTCGTCGGTGATGCAGTTCGATTACCGCGACCACACGGTCAACCTGCTGGACACCCCGGGCCACCAGGACTTCTCCGAAGACACCTACCGCGTGCTCACCGCCGTGGACAGCGCCCTGATGGTGATCGATGCCGCCAAGGGCGTGGAAGAGCAGACCATCAAGCTGCTGAATGTCTGCCGCCTGCGCAACACCCCCATCGTCACCTTCATGAACAAGTACGACCGTGAAGTGCGCGATTCGCTGGAATTGCTGGACGAAGTGGAAAACGTGCTGAAGATCCGCTGCGCACCGATCACCTGGCCTATCGGCATGGGCAAAACCTTCCGCGGCGTATACAGCCTGCTGAGCGATGAGGTCATCCTGTTCGAAGCCGGCAGCGAAAAGCTGATCACCGACATCGAAGTGATCAAGGGCATCGACAACCCGCGCCTGGACGAACTGTTCCCGCTGGAAATGGAAGGCCTGCGCATGGAGATCGAACTGGTCAAGGGCGCTTCCAATGAATGGAATCTGGAAGAATTCCTGGCCGGTGAGCTGACCCCGGTATTCTTCGGCTCGGCCATCAACAACTTTGGCGTGCGCGAGATTCTGGATGCCCTGATCAACTGGGCCCCGGCTCCGCAGCAGCGTGATGCCACCCTGCGTGACGTGGCCCCGACCGAAGGCAAGTTCTCCGGCTTCGTGTTCAAGATCCAGGCCAATATGGACCCCAAGCACCGCGACCGCATTGCCTTCCTGCGCGTATGCTCCGGCCAGTTTGAACGGGGCATGAAGATGAAGCATCTGCGACTGAACCGGGAAATCTCGGCCTCCAGCGTGGTGACCTTCATGTCGCACGACCGTGAAATCGTCGAAGAAGCCTTTGCCGGCGACATCATCGGCATTCCCAACCACGGCAATATCCAGATCGGCGACAGTTTTTCCGAAGGCGAAGAACTGGCCTTTACCGGCATCCCCTTCTTTGCGCCGGAGCTGTTCCGTTCGGTACGCATCAAGAACCCGCTCAAGCTCAAGCAGCTGCAAAAGGGCCTGCAACAGCTGGGTGAAGAAGGCGCGGTACAGGTGTTCAAGCCGCACAGCGGCGGCGACCTGATCCTGGGCGCGGTCGGCGTGCTGCAGTACGAAGTGGTGGCCAGCCGCCTGGCGGCAGAATACAGCGTGGATGCGGTATTCGAATCGGCCAGCATCTGGTCGGCACGCTGGTTTACCTGCGACGACCGCAAAAAGCTGGACGAATTCATCAAGACCCTGCAGATGAATATCGCCACCGATGCCGGCGGCAATCTGGCTTACCTGGCACCCAACCGCGTCAACCTGCAACTGACGCAAGAGCGCTGGCCGGACATCGTGTTCCACGAAACCCGTGAACACGCCGTCAAGCTGAACGACTAGAAAGGCCCGCGCCGCCATGCAAGATCTGCTCCAGCTGATCCATCAGCTGCGTACCGATTACTCTCACGAGATCGTGCGCTCGCTGATGCTGATCGCCGTGTTGCTGCTGATCCGGCTGGCGGTAGGCCATATCCTGTCCAGCAATGTCAGCGTGCCGGTGGAGGAAAGACGGCGCTGGTCGGTCTCCACCCGCAATGTGCTGTTCATTTCCGGCCTGGCCGGCATCGGCATGATCTGGGCCGAAGAACTGCAAACCATCGCCGTGTCGATGCTGGCCTTTGCCGCCGCGCTGATCCTGGCCACCAAGGAGCTGATCCTGTGCGTGTCCGGCTTTGTGGTGCGCCATGCCTCCAACAGCTATAGCCTGGGGGACCATATCGAGGTGGGAACGATACGTGGCCGGGTGGTGGACATCGGCCTGCTGTCCACCACGGTGATGGAGATCGGCCCGCAGCACAATGCCCACCAGATGACCGGACGCGCCCTGACCTTTCCCAACAGCCTGCTGCTGTCCAATGCGGTGATCCGGGAAAACTACATGGGCGATTATGTGATGCACATCATCAACATCCCCATGGGCTACCACATCCCGCCCACCCGCGCCCAGCGCCTGCTGCTGGAGGCTGCCGAGCAGCACTGCCAGCAGCATGTAGAGGCGGCGCGCGAGCACATGGAGCGCATGGCCGAGCGCTATCTGGTGGACACGCCATCGGTGGAACCGCGCATCGGCATGCAGGCGGTGGATGAAAAACGCTATCAGCTGATCTTGCGCATCGCCATTCCGGCCAAGGAACGGCAACGTATCGAGCAGGCCATCATTCACCAGTTCATGGAACAGTGCTATCCGGACAGTCCGGCCAAATAATTTAGAGCTGGAACTCCAAACAGCAGTTATAATCCCGACTTGCCCCATTGTCCGGTGTCCCATGAGCAAACCCCGCATCAAAACCTACGACCGCATCATTCTGGAAAGTCTGAAACTGTTCAACGAACAGGGCGAGCGCAATATCACCACCAACCATATCGCTGCCCATCTGGGTATCAGTCCGGGCAATCTGTACTACCACTTCCGCAACAAGGAAGAGATCGTCTACCAGATTTTCCTGATGTACCGCGACTTCATCAATGAACGGCTGGCGGTACCGGAAGCGCGCGACATGACGGTGGCCGACCTGGTCAATTACCTGGATACCGCCTTTCTGGCGATGTGGCAGTTCCGTTTCATGTTCTACGACCTGCCCGGCATGCTGGCGCGCAGCCCGCAGCTGCAGTCGGAGTATCACCAGTTCGTCAATACCGAACTCAAGGGCATTCTGGGCGAGCACTTCCGCGAATTCATCCGTCTGGGCCTGCTCAAGATGGACGAAGAAGACATCGAGGCGGTCAGCATCAATATCTGGCTGGTGGTGAAATTCTGGTTTGCCTTCGAGCAGACCTCGCGCCCCAAATCGCCCATTACCGAAGCCTCCGGTCATCGCGGCGTGCGCCAGGTGATGGCCTTGCTCAAGCCCTATGTGCAGCCGGATTTCATGGCAGCTTTCCAGCAGCTGAGCGAACGCCACGCTGCCCGCTGACAGCCGCCAGCACAAGAAAAAGGCCGCCGCCCCACGGGACGACGGCCTTTGTTGTTTCAGCCAGCCGGTCTGGCCGGCCCATACTCAGGGACGAATGGCAATCTTCAGCACCCCATCGCGCTGGTGGGCAAACAGATCGTAAGCCGCTTCGATATCATCCAGCGCATACTGATGGGTCACCAGCGGCCCCAGATCCACCCGGCCCGAGGCAATCACCCCCATCAGCCGGCGCATGCGCTCCTTGCCGCCCGGACACAGCGCGGTATTGATCTTGTGGTCGCCGAGGCCAGCCGCAAACGCCCCCAGCGGAATGGTCAGGTCGCTGGAGTACACCCCCAGGCTGGACAAGGTGCCGCCGGGCTTGAGCACCCGCAAGGCCGAGGCAAAGGTTTGCTGCGTCCCCAGGGCCTCGATGGCCGAATCCGCCCCGCGCCCGCCGGTCAGTTTCATCACTTCGTCCACCACATCGCACTGGGTGAAATTGAGGGTGATATCCGCCCCCATCAGCCGCGAGATCCCCAGGCGGTGATCATTGCCATCCACCGCGATGATGGTGGTGGCCCCCAACAGGCGCGCGCCGGCCGTGGCACACAGGCCGATCGGCCCCTGGGCAAACACCACCACGGTGTCGCCGATGCGGATATTGGCGTTTTCCGCGCCCTTGAAACCGGTGGACATGATGTCCGGACACATCAGCACCTGCTCGTCGGTCAGCCCATCCGGAATTGGCGACAGATTGGCCTGGGCATCTGGCACCAGCACGTACTCGGCCTGGGTGCCGTCGATGAGGTTGCCAAAGCGCCAGCCCGCCGTGGCCTTGTAGCCGTGGCAGCCACACTTGCCGGAGGCAATCAGATAGCTGCCATCCTGTGACGCCACGCCATCCTGCGCGGCATAGGAATTGAAATTGGGGCAGATGGCGCCGGCGATGACGCGCTGGCCTTCCTGATAACCACTGACCGCGCTGCCCAGCTTTTCGATGATGCCCACCGGCTCGTGGCCGATGGTCAGCCCCGGTGCCACCGGGTATTCCCCCTTGAGGATGTGCACATCGGTGCCGCAGATGGTGGTGGTGGTGATGCGGATCAGCGCATCGTTGGGTCCTACGTCCGGAATCGGCTTTTCGGCGATTTCAATCCGCCCTGCTGCCACAAAAACCGCTGCCTTCATCATGCTGCTCATACTGACCTCCTGTCTGGAAACCGGCTGGCGCGTGATGGCCTGCAAGGGCAGCACACCAAGCCCTCGCCGGCCCATGCCACAGGCACCAGCAGATCATGCGATGCAGTACACTCGGCACGCAGCCCTGCCCAGCGGCTGCGCACGACCCGCCATCACCGGAATCGGCCATGGCCTTGTCTGGGGCAGCCAGAAACGCTGCAAGTTTCAGCAAGGCGCAAAAACCTTTTCTTCCAGATGGGCATTCCATCATAGGGGGCAGACTGGCCGCCAGCCAAGGTGCCCGGCGCGGCGATCAGCCGCGGTTTAGCGCATCCCGCAAATGGTGGGCCGCACGCAGGGCAAAGGCATAAATCGACAGCTGTGGATTGGCGCCGATGCTGGTGGGAAATACCGAACCATCGATAATGCTGAGATTACGCAGCTGCCAGTGGCGGCCGTATTCATCCACCACCCCCTCCTCCGGCTGGCTGCTCATGGCAGCACCACCCATGACATGGGCGCTGACCACGCGCGCCAGCAAGGGCTTGAGCGGCAGCTGCAGGATCTGTGCGCGCGTCGCCTTCCAGCTGCTTTGCAAATCGGCCTGCTCGTGCAGCACCTGCACCTGGCGCGCCCCGGCGGCAAACTGCAGTTCGGCCATGGTCAGCCAGCTGCGGCGCACGCCATCCCACAGCACATCATTCAACGGGTAGTCCAGCTCCGGCGAACCATCCTGGCGCAAGCGCACCTGACCACCCTGGCTGTCCGGGTGAAAGCCATCGCGCAACAAGGCCAGCACCACTTGCAGATGGGGCAGCTGCTGCATCAGCCCCGCGCTGGCTGCACCGAAACCGGACAGGGTGACTCCCATCAGCAAGGGATGCACCGGCGGCACTTCCAGCTTGTAGCCCAGCGGGCCATCCAGCGGCTGGGTGTGCATGAAGTGGTCGGAATACACGGTCTGCGGCGCGCCGTTATAGGCCTCGATGCGTTGCGGCATCACCGCCCCGGAAACCACTACCGGATGCAGAAAGGTGCGCCGGCCCACCTGCGCCCCACCCAACTGGCTGCGCAACAGGATGGCCGGGCTGCCGATGGCACCGGCCGCCAGCACCACATGGCGCGCCCGCACCGCAAACTTGCGACCGGTCAGCCCATGGCCATCAGCCGCCAGCAGGCTACCCTCAGCCCCCTGCAGCGTCTTGCCATCCGCCGCCGGCAACAGGCGATCCACCCTGGCCCGCGCCAACAAGCCGGCCCGGTGCTGCAAGGCGCCGGGGATGGTGGTCACCAGCATAGACTGCTTGGCATTGGTGGCGCAGCCCATGCCGCAATAGCCCAGATTCCAGCAACCGCGCACATTGCGGCGGATACGGCCGTGCTTCAGCCCCAGCGCCTGACAGCCACGCTCCAGCACGCTGTTATTGGGATTAGGGTCGGTCTGCCAGTCGGCAATGCCCAGCCTGGCCTCGGCCAGGTCAAACCACGGTGCCATGGCTTGCGGGTTCAGGCCCTGCAGGCCATAGCGCTCACCCCACCAGGCCAGGGTTTCTGGCGGGGTGCGAAAGGCGCTGGTCCAGTTGACCGTGGTACTGCCGCCCACCGTACGCCCCTGCAGGATATTGATGGCCTTGTCGGCGGTCTTGCGGCTGGCAGACTCCTGATACAGCTCGGGATAGGCCTTGGCTTCCAGCAGACGAAAATCACGCGAAGTGCGCAGCGCCCCCTCTTCCACCATCAGCACATCCAGCCCGGCCTGGGCCAGCACCTCCGCCGTCATGCCACCTCCGGCACCCGTGCCGATGATCAGCACATCGCAGCTCAGTTGCAGGTCCTGTGTTTGTGCTGCACCGTCCAGCACCCGCCAGCCACTGGCCACACCGTCGGCCACCGGATCGGGCAAGCTCATCTTGCTGCTCATGGCAATAACCCCATCACCTGTTGCGGTTGCTGATAGCCCAGCGCGCTCCAGCTGGCCGGATTGCCAAACCAGGCGGCATTGATCAAAGCATGCAATGCCTGGAAGCCCGAGCGCAGCAGCAGCAAGGGGCTTTGCTGCCAGCGCTGCAGGAAGGCGGCCAGCTCGTCCGGCGTGGCCTGCGCCCACGGGCTGTGCACGCCGGCCAGCCAGCGCCGCGCCCAGCGATTGCCCAGCAGGTCGAACAGCTGGCGCAACTCCTGCTGTACCGCAGGCAGCAGATGCGCGATGGCCACATCCACCCCGCGCACGATGTCGTCCAGCGCCAGCCCGGCCATGCCCAGCATCACCGGGGCCAGGCTGCGGATGATCTGTGCATCAGCGGCCTGCAAAAACACCAGATGGCCCTGACTCGCGGCCGGCAGATCCGGCTGCGGGCTGGCCAGGAAGCCGGCCGCCAGCAACACCACGCTGCCGGCCATGCCGGTCTTGATCAATTGACGACGCGTAATCATCTCAGCCTCGCATCATCAGTCGCAGCAGCCATTGCACGGTGCGGCCATAAGGGGGCCGGGTCATCCAGCTGCCCGACCAGCGGCTTTGCTCGAATACCGGCTTGAGCTTGGAGAAGGTGAGAAAGCCTTCATAGCCATGGTAATGCCCCATGCCGGAGGCACCGACGCCACCAAAAGGCAGATCGTGCTGGATGACATGCAACACGGATTCATTGATGCACACCCCGCCGGAAATGGTCTGGTGCAGGGTTTTTTCGATACGCAGCGGATCGTTGTCGAACAGATACAGCGCCAGCGGCCGGGGCCGCGCATTGATGTAAGCGAGGGCCTGGTCGAAATGGTCGTAGCAGACCACCGGCAGGATGGGGCCGAAAATTTCCTCGCGCAGCAGCGCGCAGTCGGCCGGGCAGTTCAGCACCAGGGTCAATGGCAGCTTGCGGGTGCCGGACAGATCCTCGGCGGCCGGGTTGATCTGGCGGATTTCGGCCCCGGCGGCGCGCGCCTCGGCCAGCCAGTCCTGCAGCCGCTGGTAATGGCGCTGGTTGATGATATTGCTGTAGTCCGGATTATTGGCCAGCGTGGGATAGGCCCGCGTCGCGGCCGCGTCCAGCATGGCCAGCAGCCGGTCGCGGTCCTTGGCATTCACCAGCACATAGTCCGGGGCCACGCAGGTCTGCCCGGCATTGAACAGCTTGCCGGCAACAATCGACTCTGCCGCCCGGGCAAAATCGGCATCGCGCGCCACCAGTGCCGGCGATTTGCCACCCAGCTCCAGTGTGACCGGTGTGAGATGGTCGGCAGCGGCACGCATCACATGGTGGCCCACCGCGGTGGAGCCGGTGAACAGCAGATGATCGAAGGGCAAGCGGGTAAAGGCTTGCGCCAGCTCCGGCCCGCCGTTGATCACGCAAACCAGATCCGGCTCGAAGTAACGCGCCACCAGCTCGGCCAGCAACTGCCCGGTGGCCGGGGTGAATTCCGACATCTTGATCATCACCCGGTTACCGGCCGCCAGTGCGCCGATCAAGGGCCCCAATGCCAGAAACAACGGGTAATTCCACGGCACCACAATGCCCACCACCCCCAAGGGCTGTGGCAGCACGCGATTGCGTGCCGGACGAAACCAGATGGAGACCCCGCGTCGCTGCGGCTTCATCCAGCGCCGCAGCTGACGGCGGGCACTGCGCAATTCTTCCAGGCTGGGAAACAGCTCGCCCAGGCGGGTTTCCACGCTGCTGCGCTGGCCAAAATCGCTATTGATGGCGGCAATCAGCGCAGCGTGGTTTTGCTGGATCAGCTGCTCCAGCGCATTCAGCCAGCCCAGCCGGCGGGCCAGCACCGGAAAACGCTCGGCGGCAGCGGCGCGGCACAGGGCGGCATGGGCATCCGGCAAGCTGAGCGCGTTTTCCTGCTGCATTGGCATGACATTCATTGTGCTATCCTCGTGTTGTTCCATCCGGCAAACGGTCGTTTAGAGCCACGACTCTAAAGCCAGAATAGCACCGGGAAATTTCCTTGTCACTCTACGTGGACTACCCATGCTGATCGATTTCTTTACCGCCCTGCGCGAGGCCGGCCTGCCGGTATCGCTCAAGGAATTCCTGACCCTGCTGCAAGCCCTGCAACAGCAGGTGGCCTTTGGCAGCCTGGACGCCTTTTATTATCTGGCACGCACCACGCTGATCAAGGACGAAAAACATTACGACCGTTTCGACCAGGTATTCGGCCATTACTTTCAGGGCAAGGCGCTGGTACTGGATGATCTGCAAACCGAGATTCCGGAAGACTGGCTGCGCCAGCAGGTAGAGAAATTTCTCAGCGAAGAGGAAAAGCAGCAGCTGCAGGCACTGGGCTGGGACAAGCTGATGGAAACCCTGCGCCAGCGCCTGGAAGAACAGAAAGAGCGCCACCAGGGCGGTAACAAATGGATAGGCACCGGCGGCACCAGCCCGTTTGGTGCTTATGGTTACCACCCGGAAGGCATACGCATCGGCCAGGATGGCTCGCGCCACCGCCGGGCGGTAAAGGTGTGGGATAAACGCGAATTCCGCAATTTCGACAATGCGGCCGAACTGGGCAGCCGCAATATCAAGCTGGCCTTGCGCCGCCTGCGCGAATTCGCCCGCGAGGGCGCGGAAGAAGTGCTGGACCTGGACGGCACCATCGTTGCCACCGCCCGCAATGCCGGCCTGCTCGAGCTGAAAATGCTGCGCGAACTGCGCAATACGGTGAAGGTACTGGTGCTGTTTGATGTGGGCGGCTCGATGGACGACCACATCAAGGCGGTGGAAGAGCTGTTTTCCGCGGTGAAAAGCGAATTCAAGCACCTGGAGTATTACTACTTCCACAACTGCGTCTATGAAACGGTGTGGAAAGACAATCGCCGCCGCCAGGGCAGCAGTCTGTCCACCCACGACTTGATCCACACCTTTGGCAGCGACTACAAACTGATCTTTGTCGGTGACGCCACCATGAGCCCGTATGAAATCAGCTACCCCGGCGGCAGCGTCGAACACATGAACCCGGAAGCCGGTGAAGTGTGGATGCGCCGCCTGCTGCAGCAGTTTCGCCATGCGGTATGGCTCAACCCGGTGGCCGAGCAGTACTGGGACTACACCCAGTCGCTGCAAATGATGCGCCGCCTGCTGCAGGAGCGCATGTATCCGCTCACCCTGGAAGGGGTGGACCAGGCCATGCGGGCGCTGAAGAAAAGCGCGCCGGCCAGCGCCCTACCCCCGGTTTAGGCGGCAGTAAAGCGCTGACCGTTGCCGTCGAAGGCCCGTACCTGATCGCGACCGGCCAGCTTGGCCTCGTACAATGCCTGGTCGGCCAGAGCCAGCGCCACACTGGCCTCCTGCTGGTCGCGGGCAAAACAACTGACGCCGATGCTCACCCGCACCTGCAGTTCGCCGGCATCCAGCGCAACCCGGTGCGCGCGCACCGCCTGGCGCAAGCGCTCTGCCAAGGCCAGCGCCCCGGCCATGCCACAGCCGGGCAGCAGCACGGCAAATTCCTCGCCGCCCAGCCGGCCCAGTACGTCGACCTTGCGCACCACCTGCTGGCAGATGTGGGCAAAGTCGCGCAGCACACGGTCGCCCACGGCATGACCCCAGCTGTCGTTCACCTGTTTGAAGTGATCGATGTCCAGCATCAGCACCGCCACCGGATTGCTGAAACGCTGGAAGCGGACAAATTCATCCTCCAGCTTTTCCATGAAACTGCGCCGGTTGGCAATGCCGGTCAGCGCATCGGTGGTGGCCAGCAACCGCAGTGATTCCTCCTGCAGCTTGCGACTGCTGATATCACGGTATACCCACAGCACACTGCGCAAACGCCCCTCGATAAAGATGGGCACATGGTCGCGCTCCAGGATGCGGCCATCGACCAGCGGCCATTCTTCGCCCAGCACCACCTCGCGCGAACGCTGCAATTCTTCCAGCCTTTGCAGCAGCCGTTGCGGGTCGGCAAACTGTCGCGCCGCCATGGCCGCCACCTGCACCCGGCCCAGATACTGGAGCTGCTCCGGGGTATAGCCGGGCAAGAACAGCTGACAGTACTGCTGGTTTACCAGCACCACCTCGCCGTTGTGGTCCTCCAGCAGCATGGCGCCATGGAAGTTTTCGATGATGGTCAGCAATTGCCGCTGCAGGGTGGACAGCGCCTCTTCGGCCTGCCGGCGCGCGGTGATGTCATGAATGATGGAAAACAACAAGGTGCGCCCGCCAGACTCCACCGGCGAGGAATGCACATCGACCGTGCGCAGCTGGCCATTGGCCAGCCGGTGAGTGAAGGTGAAATGATTGTGTGCCTGCTGCAGCGCCACGCCCATGGTGCCGCGTATTCTGGCCTCTTCCATCTGGTTGATATTGCTCATCGGCATGCCAACCAGCTCGCCCCGGCGATAACCATAAAAGCGCTCGGCCGAGGGATTGGCATCCACGATCACCCCGCTGGCCGGATCAACCAGTATCATCACCGCACCGTGATTCTGGAACAGCATGCGGAAATGCGCCTCGCTGTTTTCCAGCAGCTTTTGCGCCTGCTTGTGGGTGGTGATGTCCTGCACGGTGCCGACGATGCGACAGACATTGCCATTGCCGTCCACCTCGGTGGCCTGGCCCTTGTCCAGTATCCACAGCACTTCACCGCTACGCCGCAGCAAGCGGTACTGGATCTGGTACTGACTGGCCTCACGCTTGAGCAGGGCGCGGATATTGTGGCGCACGGTGGCCAGGTCATCCGGATGGACCAGCGCCTGCCATTGCCCGGGATTGTCATGCAGCTCGTGGTAGTCGTAGCCGACCATATTGACCAGCTGCTGGTTGAAATCCAGCCGTCCCAGCGCCACATGCCAGTCCCACAGCCCGATATTGGCCGCGCGCATGGCCATGTCCAGCCGCTCCTGACTTTCACGCAGGGCTTCTTCGGTCCGCTTGCGCTGGGTGATTTCCGAAATCAAACCATGCCAGCGCACCGACTGGTCATCCTGCAACTCCGGCGTAGCGCGGGCCTCCACCCAGATCAGCCGCCCATCCGGCAACAGCACGCGAAACTCGCTGATCCACGGCAGCTGGTAGCGCAGTGCCGATTCGCTCTCTTCGCACACCCGCTGCTGGTCATCCGCAAATACGCGCCGCCACACCAGATCGGCATCCTGCTTGACCTGGGCCGGGGTGACACCAAAAATGGTCAGCACGCCGTCGCTGACATAGGAAAACCTGCCCTGTCCCTGCGGGGCGGACCAGAACTGATAAATCATGCCGGGAGTATTGGCGGCGATCTTGGCCAGCCTGTCCTCGCCCTCCACCTGGTTGCTGACATCCATCCAGTAACCCTGCACCACATCGCCGGCAACCTGCTGCACCTGCTCTTCCAACCAGCACCAGTGACCTGCACCATGCCAGAAACGATAGCGGCGGCAGGTAAAACCGCGCTCCTGGCCCAGCCGCCAGCCACCGTCGGCCAGCCCGGCCAGCTCGTCCGGGTGCAGGTGCTGCAGCCACCAGTCAGGCTCCAGCAGAATGTCTTCCGGGAAATAGCCGAGTATGGAGGCCACATTGGGGCTGACTTCCACCACCACCCGCGGCTGCTGTACATGGCAGGCGAACGCCACCATCGGGCCATTGGCAAACAGGGCATGCTGGCGCGTCATCAGCTGCTGCAGACGCTTGAACTCGGTCACATCCTGCATCACCACCATATAGCCGCCGGCAGCGCCTGGCTCGACCATGGCGGTGATGGACAGATTGACGGTATGCAAGCGGCCATCCTTGCCACGCAGCGGCCACTCCCGCGTCAGGCTGCGTCCGGGCTGCACTTCGGCAGTGAATACCTCGACAGCGTCCACCGCACGACCCAGCCGGGCAGCCAGCTGCGCACGCTCCTGCTCCAGCAAGTCCGGCTCCAGCAGCACGCTGGGCAGTGCCTGCCCGCACAATTCATCAGCCCGGTAGGCCAGCAGCTTTTCTGCCGCATGATTGAACAGGATGATCAGGCCGTCCGCATCCAGTGCCATCAGCGCGGTGTCCGCCGCATTGAGCATCGACAGCAACAGGCCAGCCGTCGGCGGCTGGCCCTGTTGTGGCGTGCCCGAGAATGATGACAAGCTCAAGACGGTCTCCCGGCATCGGTATGCAGATTCATGCTTTACTTTATAGATGATGTTTGGAGTGCTCGGCAAAGTGCTATGAAATTAGCCTGCTTTGCTTGAAAAAAATAACAATAACCACATATTTAACTTGAGCAATCAGCCAGTTGCGCCAACAATGAAGACAGAGGTCAGCCAAACAAGACCTCAGCTAGCCGAGGGAAGCCGCCATGGAAACCGTACTGATGATCCTTATGATCGCTGCCTTTGCCATCGTGCTGGGCATGCTGACCGCCCCGCTGGAGAAAAAGCGCGAGCTGATCCCCATCCGTATCCGCAAGGAAGACCAGCAACCACGGCGCAGATCTGGGCGCTAAGCGGATGCAGGTGCAAGCAAAAAGGCAGCCACGGCTGCCTTTTTGCATGGCGCGGCCTGTCTCAGAAATCGCGCTGCGGCACCAGTACCGTGCGGTTGCCATTGCTTTCCATGGCACTGACAATGCCGGCCGCCTCCATCTGCTCGATCAGCCGCGCCGCGCGGTTATAGCCTATGCGCAAATGGCGCTGCACGGCAGAAATCGACGGCTTGCGCGTTTTCAACACGATTTCCACTGCTTCATCGTATAAGGGATCGCTCTCGGTTGCCGCCTGAGTCTTGGCAGTGGCCGCAGCCGACTCCTCGTCCGCCTCGGTTTCACCAGTCAGCAAGCCTTCCACATAATCCGGCTCGCCCCACTGCTTGAGAAAATCCACCACGGCATGCACTTCGTCATCGGTGACAAAAGCGCCATGTACCCGTTGCGGATAGCCGCTGCCCGGCGGCAGGAACAACATGTCACCCTGGCCCAGCAGGCTTTCCGCGCCCATCTGGTCGAGAATGGTGCGGCTGTCGATCTTGCTGCTCACCTGGAAGGCAATCCGCGTGGGAATATTGGCCTTGATCAGGCCGGTAATCACATCCACCGACGGCCGCTGGGTCGCCAGTATCAAATGGATGCCCGCAGCGCGGGCTTTCTGTGCCAGACGGGCAATCAGTTCTTCGATCTTCTTGCCGGCCACCATCATCAGATCGGCAAATTCATCCACCACCACCACGATGAAGGGCAGATTGTTCAGCGGCTCCGGCGTTTCCGGGGTCAGGCTGAAGGGATTGGTCAGCCGGCGGCCGGCCGCCTCGGCTTCGCGCACCTTGTCGTTGTAACCGGCCAGATTACGCACACCCAAGGCGCTCATCAGCCGGTAACGACGCTCCATTTCGCCCACGCACCAGTTGAGCGCATTGGCGGCCAGTTTCATGTCGGTCACCACCGGGGCCAGCAGATGCGGAATATCGTTGTATACCGACAATTCCAGCATCTTGGGGTCGATCATGATGAAGCGCACTTCGTCCGGCGTGGCCTTGTACAGCATGGACAGAATCATCGCATTGACGCCCACCGACTTGCCGGAACCGGTGGTACCGGCCACCAGCAAGTGCGGTGCCTTGGCCAGGTCGATGGCCACCGGCTGCCCGGTAATGTCCTTGCCCAGCGCCATGGTCAGCCGCGAGGCCGGTTGCTGGAATACATCGGCGGAGAAGATTTCCGACAAGCGGATCATCTGGCGCTTGGCATTGGGCAGCTCCAGCCCCATGCAGGTTTTGCCGGGAATGGTTTCCACCACCCGGATGGATGCCAGCCCCAGCGCCCGCGACAGGTCTTTCATCAGGTTGACCACCTGGTTGCCACGCACGCCAACGGCCGGTTCCACCTCGTAACGGGTAATCACCGGTCCGGCATAGGCATCCACCACACTGACCTTGACCTTGAACTCGGCCAGTTTTTCCTCGATCAGGATGCCGCGCTCCAGCAATTCGTCTTCCGACACCACGGTGGTGGCTTCTTCGGCCGGACGCAGCAGGTCCAGCCCCGGCAGGCAGTCTTCACCATAAATCACCGGCAGGCTGGAACGATGGGCGGCGGCGGGCGGCAGGCTCCATGGCAGCGCAGCGTCCGCCACGCTTGCCACTGCCGGCTGCTGCGGCACAGCCAGCGACTCGGCCACTACGGCGGTCACTTCGCTGCTGGTGGTAGCCGCGGCAGCGGGTGGCAAATCAGTCTCATCCAGCAGGTGCCACACCAGATTACTCGACGGCTTGCTGGCGGGGGCCACCGCGGGCGGGTTCTCGCGGATCATCGACCACGGCAAGACCGGCTCGGCAGCAGGCGGGGGTGGCGGTGCGGCCGGGTGGACCTCACAGTCCTGCGGCGGTAGCTGCGGCCTCTGCTCGGGCCAACGCCACGGCTGACGCTCCGGTTCCGCCTGCGGCACGGCCATGCTGGCCGGAGGCGAGACAGGCATGCGCGGCGCTGCCAGCGGCTCCGCCGGCAGCGGGCTCACACTGCTGGCTTCCGCCACGACAGCGGGCGGCGGCTCACTGATGGTGACCGCGGCAACAGGCTCAGCCTGGCTTGCCGGCGCGCCCTGCTCCGCCGGCGGTAAAACCGCGGACGGGTCAGCTGGCTCGCCATTGGCAAACAGCTGCTCGGCAGGCATTTCTGCCACCTGCACATTCTCCAGCGCTGGCTGCGGTGAAGACGACAGTGGCTGCGCAAGCGGTGCAGGTGCAGCAGATTCAGCCGCACTGTGTGGCAAAGGCGCGTCGGGAATATCGGCCAGCGACAGGCCGGACAGCTGCGCGGCCGGCTCAAGCACCGGGGCGGGCTTGGCCGCTGGCGGACGCTGCGCTGGCGGACGGATCCAGCCGGCATAAGCATTGCTTCTGGGCTGTTGCTCGTGCCGTACGATGGCCGGCTCGGAGGGTGGTGGGCTGACCCGCGGCGGAATCGGCTGGGTGATGATCTTGCGCGGAGCCGGATGCACCGGCTGCAACACCACGGCCGGCTTGGCCACCGGGGTTTCATTGCTACGGCGCTTGCTGTGCAGGGCATTGACCTGGGCACGCACTTCATGCGGATCGATCACCGGCAGCGGGCGCGGCTCGGGATGGCCAGACAGCGACTGGCGCTGTGCCTGACGACGGCGCGAGCCGTGATGCAGATTGTTTTGCAGCTCGTCCAGCCCGATGACCGGCAGATTTTCGCCACGCGGCTGGCTGGGGGCAGTGGCTGATGGCTTGGGCTTGCGATAGCTGCGTACCAGTTCGACATGTGGCAGATCAGGCGCTGGCGTGGCGGGCTTGCCCTGCACGCGCGGGGCGGGGCTGGCCGGCGGCGGCGTGGGCACGGCGGCAGCGACAGCCGGCCTGGGCTGGGGCTGGGCACGGGCCGGCTCGCTGCCTGATGGCGGCGGCAGGCCGGGCTCCTCATCCGCCACGGTGCTGTCAAAGCGGATGGCCACCGGTTCGCGGCGGCGTTCACGAAATGCCGCCGGCGTGATGTCCAGCTCTTCATCATGACCGGCACCCAGCACACGATCCAGCTTCTTCAGCAGGCGCTCACGCTGCAGCGACACCCGCGCACGCCAGGGGTGCCCTGCTCCCAGCATCCGCCAGGTCACACCTGCTGCCACACCCAACATCATCAGCCCAAGCACAAACCACACGATCAGCAACCTCTTTCCTCATTCTGCCGTAGTCGCGCAAACCAGCCCAAGGCCAATTCCGCAGCACACGACAGGGGCAATCCAAAGCGCCGATTGTACCCGTTTTTGACCGCGCTTCGCATGGCCGCACCGCCCAAACGGCGGCATAAACAAAAAAACCCCGCACAGGGCGGGGTTCTTGTCGATCAGCGCTCGGGATCAGTTCACGGCCACGGTAGCGGCGATGTCCTGGTAGTCCTTGATCTGGTCGAAGTTCAGGTACTGGTAAACCTCGGCACCTTTCTCGTTGATGATGCCGATATTGGCCTTGTACTCTTCCACGGTCGGAATCTTGCCCAGCTTGGAGCAGATGGCGGCCAGTTCGGCCGAACCCAGGAACACATTGGTGTTCTTGCCCAGACGGTTGGGGAAGTTACGGGTGGAAGTGGACATCACGGTGGCGCCTTCGCGTACCTGTGCCTGGTTACCCATGCACAGCGAGCAACCCGGCATTTCGGTGCGGGCACCGGCCATGCCGAACACGCCGTAGTGACCTTCGTCGGTCAGCTGCTGCGCGTCCATCTTGGTCGGCGGAGCCAGCCACAGCTTGACCGGCAGGTCGCGCTTGCCTTCCAGCAGCTTGGAAGCGGCACGGAAGTGACCGATATTGGTCATGCAGGAACCGATGAACACTTCGTCGATCTTGGTGCCGGCCACTTCGGACATGAACTTCACATCGTCCGGGTCGTTCGGGCAGGCCACGATCGGCTCTTTCACGTCGGCCAGATCGATTTCGATCACGGCAGCGTATTCGGCGTCGGCATCCGCCTTGAGCAGTTCGCCCTTGGCAATCCACTCTTCCATCTTCTTGATGCGGCGTTCCAGCGTGCGCGGGTCGGCATAACCGTCGGCAATCATGGTCTTCATCAGGGTGATGTTGGAGCGCATGTATTCGACGATGGGTTCCTTGTTCAGATGCACGGTGCAACCGGCAGCGGAACGTTCGGCAGAAGCGTCGGACAGCTCGAATGCCTGTTCAACCTTCAGGTTGGGCAGACCTTCGATTTCCAGTACACGACCGGAGAAAATGTTCTTCTTGCCAGCCTTGGCCACGGTCAGCAGACCTTGCTTGATGGCGTACAGCGGGATGGCATTCACCAGGTCACGCAGGGTGACGCCCGGTTGCAGTTCGCCCTTGAAGCGCACCAGAACGGATTCCGGCATGTCCAGCGGCATCACGCCGGTAGCCGCGGCAAAAGCCACCAGGCCAGAACCGGCCGGGAAGGAAATGCCGATCGGGAAACGGGTGTGGGAGTCACCACCGGTACCCACGGTATCCGGCAGCAGCAGGCGGTTCAGCCAGCTGTGGATCACGCCATCGCCCGGACGCAGCGCAACACCGCCACGGGTGGAGATGAAGGCCGGCAGTTCCTTGTGCATCTTCACATCCACCGGCTTCGGATAAGCGGCGGTGTGGCAGAAGGACTGCATCACCAGGTCGGCGGAGAAGCCCAGGCAGGCCAGGTCTTTCAGCTCGTCGCGGGTCATCGGGCCGGTGGTGTCTTGCGAACCCACGGTGGTCATCTTCGGTTCGCAGTAGGTACCCGGACGCACGCCCTGGCCTTCCGGCAGACCACAGGCGCGGCCAACCATCTTTTGTGCCAGCGAGAAGCCCTTGCCGGAATTGACCGGGTCTTTCGGCAGACGGAAGGTGGTGGACGGGGCCAGACCCAGTGCTTCGCGTGCCTTGGCGGTCAGGCCACGGCCGATGATCAGGTTGATACGACCGCCAGCGCGTACTTCGTCCAGCAGCACGTCGGACTTCAGCTGGAAGTTGGCCACGGTGGCGCCGTTCTTTTCAATCTTGCCGTCGTACGGGTAGATGTCGATCACATCGCCCATTTCCAGCGCGGACACATCCACTTCGATCGGCAGCGAGCCGGAGTCTTCCTGGGTGTTGAAGAAGATCGGCGCGATCTTGCCACCCAGGGTGACGCCGCCAAAGCGCTTGTTCGGCACAAACGGGATGTCCTGGCCGGTTGCCCATACCACCGAGTTGGTAGCGGACTTGCGGGAAGAACCGGTACCCACCACGTCGCCCACATAGGCAACCAGATGGCCTTTTTTCTTCAGGTCTTCGATGAACTGCATCGGACCGCGCTTGCCGTCTTCTTCCGGCACGAAGGCAGCACCCGGACGGGTGTTCTTCAGCATGGCCAGGTAGTGCAGCGGGATGTCCGGGCGGCTCCAGGCGTCCGGTGCCGGCGACAGGTCGTCGGTATTGGTTTCACCCGGTACCTTGAATACGGTGACGGTGATTTTCTTTTCCACTTCCGGACGGCTGGTGAACCATTCGGCATCGGCCCAGCTTTGCAGCACGCTCTTGGCGTTGGCATTGCCGCCTTCGGCCAGCACTTGCACGTCGTGGAAGAAGTCGAATACCAGCAGGGTTTTCTTCAGGCCCTCAGCGGCAATGGCGCCCACTTCGGCATCGGCCAGCAGGTCGATCAGCGGCTTGACATTGTAACCACCCAGCATGGTGCCCAAGAGTTCGGTGGCCTTGGCACGGGAAACCAGCGGCGAAGCCACGCTGCCTTCGGCCACGGCGGCCAGGAAGGATGCCTTGACCTTGGCGGCATCATCCACGCCCGGCGGTACGCGGAAGGTGATCAGCTCGACCAGCAGATCTTCCTCGCCCTTGGGCGGGTTTTTCAGGAGTTCGACCAGTTGTTCGGTTTGCTTGGCGTTCAGCGGCAGGGGCGGAATGCCCAGTGCAGCGCGCTCTGCAACATGCTGACGGTAGGCTTCGAGCATAGCTTGGGACCTTTTTGCTTGGGTTGTTTGCAATGAGTCAGCCGCCAGCGCGGGATCAACTGGCGGCAACCGTCCGGGGAGATTTCCTTCTACCCCGTTTTGATTGCTGGAAGATTACGCCGTCTGACCGCCAGTGACAAACGAGTAATCGAAACATCGTCTGTGAGTTATACTCACACCATGAGCACTTACCCCCCTCTCAACGCGCTGCGGATATTCGAGGCTGCAGCAAGGCTGGAAAGCTTTTCCTCGGCAGCCGACGAGCTGTTCGTTACCCACGGTGCTGTGAGCAAGCAGATCAAGCAGCTGGAGGAATGGCTGGGCGTGCGCCTGTTTGACCGTGCCGGCGGCCGGGTCAAACTGACCGATACCGGCTGGCGCTACCTGATCCAGGTGCAGGACGGACTGGACCTGATCGCCAATGCCACCTCGCAGTTGCTGCAACCGGACAACCAGCGCCGGCTGACCATCAACTCCACCCCCACCATGGCCATGCACTGGCTGATGCCGCGCCTGCATGTATTCCGCGAAAGCTACCCGGATGTAGAACTGCACCTGGTGACATCCGACCGAGACATCAGCCGGCTGGACAGCCCGTTCGACATTGCCATCCGTCGCGGACCCGGTGACTGGCCAGGCCATATCGCCAAGCCTTTCCTGGAAGAATGCGAGCTGCCGCTCTGTTCGCCTGCGCTGCTGAAACGCTTTCCCATCGACAGCCCGGCCGACCTGGCGCAGCACACCCTGCTGTATGCCGACACCCGCCCCACCGCCTGGCAACGCTGGCTAACCCTGGCCGGCGTACCCGAGCTGAAACCGGCCTGCGGCTTGCATTTCGACCGTTTCTCGCTAGCCTTGCAAGCGGCGCTGGATGGGCTGGGCGTGGCACTGGGCCCGCTGCCAATGGCGCAGTCGCTGGTGGATTCCGGCCAGCTGGTGGCGCCCCTGTCCAGCCCGGTGGTGCCGGTGCGTGATTACTGCTGGATCGTGCCACGCACGGCATCGGGCGACTCCACCGTGGCCTCCTTTTGCCGCTGGCTGGAGCAGGAATCCGGACAGATGCGTCCCTTTCCGGCCGCCGGACTCAACGACAACATGATTGCCCACGCCTTTCCGGAAGACTAGGGCTGCTGCGGCGTCAGGCCCAGCTGGCGCATCTCCGGCGGCGCGGTATCGCGCGGCAGCCATTTATTGTAGATACGGCGGAAACTCCCGTCCTTCTTCATGGCGGCCAGCGCGTCATACCAGCGCCTGACGGTGCGCGCCGAGGTGCCACGCGAAAACGCCAGATACAGCTCCAGCGACTCCAGCACCCTGACCACCTCCACCGCATCCGGCGGCTGGTGAATATCCTTCAAAACCGAGGCCACCACAAAGCCGCCCTCCACCCACAGGTCGTAGCGCCCCCCCAGCAGCTTCTGTGCCGATACTTGCGGCGTGGGAGCCAGATCGACCTCGACAAAGCCGGCCGATGCCGCGGCATCGGCAAAAATGCTGCCGCGATACGCCCCCACTGGCCGACTGTAAAGTGCCGTACCCAAGGCCAGCAGATTGCCGGCTTCGCCCTTGCGCGACAGCAGCACGGTCTGCGATACCGCCACCGGCCCGATCAGCGTCATCAGCTTTTCCCGCGCATCACTGCGCCCTACGGTAAACAGCAGCACATTGGGCGTGCTTTCCAGTTCGCGATAGCCACGCGCCCACGGTACGACCTCGATGGCCGTATTGTCATGAATGCGTGCTTGAATCTCCCTCACCACTTCCACGGCCATGCCATCCGCCACACCATTGCGCTGAAAGGTGATGGGCGGCCACTCTTCGGTGAAGATGGACAGGGCTGCAGCCGGCAGGGCAAGGGATAACAGAATCAGTAGCAGGAGAATCCGCATGGCAGTCATCTCGCTCGGGTCATCGTTTATTGATAGCTGTTAGCGCATGACGCTGCAGGCATATTCGTTATAATGTGCGCCTGAGATCGAGCTGCTGTGCCTGAACCCAGCCAGTACCGCCCCCCACCGAACGCAAGGAACGCCATGAGCCGCATCACCCTTTCCCGCTTTCTGATCGAACAACAGCGCAAGGCCGGCACCCTGCCGCCCGAACTGCGTTTGCTGATCGAAACCGTTGGCCGCGCCTGCAAGGCCATCAGCTACTCTGTCAACAAGGGTGCGCTGGCCGGCATTCTGGGTGAGGCCGGCACCGGCAACATCCAGGGCGAAGCACAAAAGAAACTGGACGTGATCGCCAACGACTTCCTGCTGGATGCCAATGAATGGGGCGGCAGCCTGGCCGCCATGGCGTCGGAAGAAATGGAACTGCCCTATCACATTCCGGGTGAATACCCGAAGGGCGAATACCTGCTGATGTTCGACCCGCTGGATGGCTCATCCAATATCGATGTCAATATCTCGGTCGGCACCATTTTCTCCATCCTGCGCTGCCCGGAAGGCATTGATCACCCCACGCAGGAAGCCTTCCTGCAACCGGGCACCAAGCAGGTTGCCGCCGGTTACACCGTGTACGGCCCGCAGACCATGCTGGTACTGACTTTCGGCAGCGGCGTGCACGGCTTCACGCTGGACCGCGAACACGGCTCCTTCGTGCTGACCCACTCCGACATGCAAGTCCCGGAAACCACCCAGGAATTTGCCATCAACATGTCCAATATGCGCCACTGGGAAGCCCCGGTTAAGCGCTATGTGGATGAAATGCTGGCCGGCAAGACCGGCCCGCTGGGCAAGGACTACAATATGCGCTGGGTGGCCTCGATGGTGGCTGAAGTACACCGCATCATCACCCGCGGCGGCATCTTCATGTATCCGAAAGACGCACGCGATCCGGACAAGGCCGGCAAGCTGCGCATCATGTACGAAGGCAACCCGATGGCCTTCATCATCGAGCAGGCCGGCGGTGCCGCCACCAACGGCTATCAGCGCATCATGGAAATCCAGCCCAAGGGGCTGCATGAGCGTGTGGCGGTTTTCCTCGGCTCGAAAGAAGAAGTCGAACGCATCACCGCTTATCATCAGCAATAAACCAGTCGACCCTGCCGCCACGGCAGGGTTTTTTCATTGGCGGCCATGACAGCGCCGCCAAAGCGCCTATAGTGGTAAATGGCTACACAAAAAACGGAAAAGCGCATGCTGTCCATTCAACACTTGATCGTTGCCCTGGCAGAAAGCTCGTCGGTTCAGGCACAAATCATCCGCAATGCCCTGTCCGAACTCGGCATTACGCGCATGGAAGTATTCGAAACCGGGGAAGCCCTGCTGGAATACATCGGCAAATACAAGCCGGACGTGGTGATGAGCGCCTTCCACCTGCCCGACATGACGGGCGGGGAAATGATTTTCCGCATGCGCGGCCACACCGAACTGCGCGACCTGCCCTTTATCCTGGTGTCCAGCGAAACCAATCCCGATCTGATCGACCCGATGCGCCAGGCCGGCCTGATGGGCATACTGCCCAAACCCTTCGATCTGCCCCAGCTGCGCAAGGTCATCAACGACACCCTGGATTTTCTGGCGGTCAACCAGAACGATACCGACAGCGACCTCGACTACGCCGACCTCAACATCCTGGTGGTGGACGACAGCGTGATGGCGCGTCGCCATATCCGCACTGTGCTGGAGCGACTGGGCTTCGAGAAAATCACCGAATCCTGGAGTGGCAAGGACGCCCTGCCGCTGATCGACAGCACCCTGTTTGATCTGGTGCTGACCGACTACAACATGCCGATGATGGACGGTTGCGAGCTGGCCAGCTATATCCGCACCCGCAGCATGCAAAGCTCGGTCCCCATCATCATGATTTCCAGCGAAGAAAACATGGAAAGGCTGGCCGCCGCCGAGGCCGCCGGCGTATCCGCCATCATGGGCAAACCCTTCGAGACCTCGGCGGTGCGCCAGGTGCTGCGCACGCAACTGGCGCAGCGCTGATCAGCGCGGCATCACCCACACCAGGCGCGCGCCGCCCTCTGCATCGCTGACCGCCTGGCGCCGCCAGTAGCCGGGAGTGGCGTAATCGCCTGGCAGGGTGGCCACGCCGTCCAGACGGCAATAACTCACTTCCTGATAGCCGGCTTGCAAGAGCTGGCTGCGTCCTTTCTGCCGGCTTTTGGCACAGGCCGGATGCATGGCCAGCGCCACGCTGTCCGAGGGGGCCGCCCCCTCCCAGCCCCGCACCAGCAGCAGTCGCGGCTGCGTCATCAAGGCCAGGCCATTCAATACCGCCGTCAGCAAGCCACGCCACGGCGCGGCAACCGCCGCCAACGGTGCTGCCAGCTCGCCCGGATAGGCCAGCTGCAAGGCCAGGCTATCTTCCACATCGGCCAGCCAGTCGGCACCTGCCAGCGAAAAATCCGCCCGCAGCAGCAGCAAGGCCACTTCCTGCCGGCCTGGCATCTGCATGACAAAAGCACCCCCTTCTGCGCCATCGACGTGCAGATAAAATGCCGCCGCCGGCAGTTGCAAACGGTCGGGCAAATGACCGGGGGCACGGGTATGCCGCAGCGCCTGCATCAAGCCATCTTCCAGATGTGCCATGAGCTTGCCATGACGGCAGAACTGTCCGTAGGCATCGGCCAGCCGCTGCTCGCTGGCGGTACGCGCCGCGACCGCCGGATAAACCTGGGCGGCACGCGTCAGCTCGCGGCCTACCAGCTCCTGTACCTGCTGCTGTGCCGCCGTCTGCTGCACTTCCCGTGCATACAGCTGCCCCACTCGCTTGGCCCAAGGCCGTGTTGCCGCATAACGCTGCACTGCGTAAATCATCTTCATCAAGCACCCCGGACGAGAAAAAAGGGCCGCATTGTAAGCGCAAGCAGCATGTCGCCACCAGCCCGCCCCCCTTAGGCAGCGTGGCTGCCGGCTGGCCAGAAAGCAAAAGGGCCAGACAATTAGCCTGGCCCTGCACGGTCATCCGGTTTGTGTTAGCGATCTGTCGCCTCGGCCCTGCCAAGGCCGACGGCTGCGGGCACCCGGTCCTGGGTAATACCGGAGTACAACCACTGCCGGAAGTGGTTCAGCGTCATCGGTTTGCCAAAATAAAAGCCCTGCAGGAATTCGAAGCCTTTGACCGACAGATAGTTTTGCTGCCCCTGGGTTTCCACGCCTTTCACAATCACCTGCACACCAAGCTGGTGCGAGGTTTGCAACAGGCCATCCAGGATATTGGTCTTGAAGCTGTCCTTGCCCAGGGCCGATACATAGCCCTTTTCCACCTTCAGGTAGTCAAAACCCCAGCGCCGGAGATAATTGCGGTCGGCGTGGCCGATACCGAAATCATCCAGCGCCAGCTTGACGCCCATCTGGCGCAAATCCTGCACCACGCGGTGGGTGACCTGATGCTCGGGCAGCGGATAGCGTTCGGAGACTTCCAGCACCAGCACGGCTTTTTTCTCACGCAATACCGCCAGCAGAATCTTGCAGTCCTCCACCAGGTCCGGCATGCCCAGATGTTCGGCGGCGATATTGATGCCGACAAAAAAACCGGGCGGCAAGGCAACCTGTTTCAGCTCCTTGGTCACGCGGCGGATCAGGTAGCGGGTAAGCGGCACGATCAGCCCGGCATCTTCAGCTGCCGGAATAAACAGATCCGAGCGGATGGCCCCCTGCACCGGATGGCGCCAGCGCGCCAGCACCTCCACCCCGACACACTCGCCATGCTCTGCCGTCACGATGGGCTGATAGTGGGTAAAGAATTCGCGGTTGCGGATACCCTGGGCGATTTCCCAGCCGGTGGAGTTGCGCGCCACCTCGCGCCGCAGCAAGGACCAGGCCAGTACCAGACCAGCCAGCACCGCCAGCAGCAGGGTATCCGGCCGGCGCAGCAGCGAACCTTCCAGCACGGACAGCCAGGATTCCTGCATCACGATGCTGAACTGGCCGCTGGGTGCGGGCAGGCTGTAACTCAGCCCCTGGCCGATGCTGTCATCCATGGGGTGCACCTTGCCATCCGCCGCCAGGTATTGCTCGCCCAGCACCATATAAGCCTGCATGTCGCCGGAAGCGGCTTGCTGCAGCAGATTGACGAAGGCATCGCCGCCCAGTTCGATCATGCTGACACCATAGCCATGGCGCTGCAGCCGCAGCACGGCCTTGCCATCGCGGCTGCCACTGAGCAACAACACCCGGCCATCACCCGGCAAGGCCGGTACATCCTGCCGCGACAAGTCGGAAGTACACGCCGTGCCATCCGCGCCCACACGCAGGGCGTAACGGGCATGCGGGGTGGACTGCACCACCGAGGCCAGCATCTGCCTTGGCAGATCACAGGCCGCACTGACCGGCACCCCGTCGATACGGCCCAGCGCTCCATTGGCCAATCCGATTTGCTGATCCAGCTGTTGCGTCAGCAGGCTTACCCGTTCATGCAGTTCGGTGCGATCCTGCTGCCAGGTCACCAGCAGCGACAGCAGCCAGCCAGTCAGCAGGCACGACGCCAGCGCAGCGGAATATACAACCGCCGGTTTGGGTGACAATGCATAACGCGACCATAGCGTCCTGACTTTTTTAAGCATCCACTTGTTCCAGTCACCATGCCCATGGCTGGTTGATCACGGCAGGTCGCCCGCTGACAGCGCCTGGCCTGGTTATTGTCATCATAGCTCTTATTACCCTTAACCCAAGCGGGATAAGGCTTGCAAGGATATCCTTTCGGATAAGGCAGGAAAAGCGTAGTTTTGCTTAAAACAGCTTGCGCAAGCGCTGCCATCGCCTGTCACCGCCCGGCCAAACCGCGCTGCAAAACGGCGGCGCTCAGTTTAACTGTGAAATGTGACGGCTATTATCACGCCCTCGCTTATAAGCGCAGCTAACAGAATGGGCCGGTTCGCGCCAAAAGGCCCGCCCCCGCCACAATAAAAATGCCGACAGTCGGAGACTGCCGGCATGGTCACATCATTTCCAGCGAGGCCGCTGCCTCGTGCCGCCTTGACGGCTCAGCCGAAATGACACACGTAGTGCAGGGTTTCCAGCACTTCAATCTGGAAGGAGCTATCGCCCGGCACAGTGAAACTCTGGCCACCCTGATAGCTTACCGCTTCATTGCTGCCGGCCAGGGTGATGCGGCACCGGCCTTCCAGCAACTCCATGATTTCCGGCGCACCGGTATTGAACAGCAGCTTGGACGGCAGGATCACGCCGACCGACTTGCGCGTGCCATCGGCCAGGGTAATGCTGTGGCTGACACATTTGCCGTCAAAATACACATTGGCCCGCTTGGCCACGCTGACATTATCGAACTGTTCCATGGGTATCCTTTGCTGGTGTTTTTGTTATCAACAATAAAATGATCGGCTAGCATACCCGAATCCGCTCGGACGGCAAGATGCATGAATGGGTCGCCACCCGTCGCCACTCAGCGCATGCCGCATGACATACTGAGCGCTTCTCCCACCCATACCAAGGAGCCCGGACCCATGGCCATCCTCCAGCGCAGTTGCCTGCTGCTTGGTGTCAGCCTGCTCTCGGCCTGCACCACCATGGCAGACAGACTGCAGGGCAGCATCACCCCTCCCCCCGGCTATGGCTATGCCATCGTATCGCTCACCGCACGCGCATTTGACCAGGATTCGGCCAATACCGGCATGCACATCGTCGATAGCCAGGGCCAGACCGTGGCGCATGGCCGCGCCAGCATGAATACCGATACGGTATTCGGCGAGGAAGGCATGAGTCCGGTCGATGGCCGGCTGCAGTTGTTTGCCTTGCCACCCGGTCATTACCAGGTGGCGGATGCCTGGGGCAACTGGATAGAGGAATCCGGCTGGGGCAGCCAGTGGCGTTCGGTCAGCATGCCTATCCATGCCGGTTTCGACATCAGTGCCGGTAGCAGTGTCTATCTGGGAGAGGTGTTTCTGGACTTGTCGATGCGTCCGGAACTGAAGCTGAGCAATCAGCAGAAGCGTGACTTCGGCCATATGCGCCGGGTATGGAAGGTGCAGGATCTGAGCCATGTGGAAATCCGGCCCTTGCAACTGCCCGCTGCCAGTTCCGGCAGCAGCGCGCCCTGAGCTCGCCGATCAGCCCAGTCGCGAGGTCCACAAGCGGGTCAGGTAGGCCGGCTTGACGGCCGCACTGGCGGCAGCCACGGCCTCGACCACCCGATAAGCCGGCTGGCGGGTGTCACGCAACAGCACATCGGCGTAGGGCGGGCCATCCAGCTTGCGCAAGGCAGCCACCCGCGGCTGGTTCGCCTTGTCGCCACTATGGGTGACCACGGCAATTTCATTATTGGCCAGCCGCACGAAGCTGCCTGGCGGATAAATACCCATTTCCTTGATCAGCAAGGACACCAGCGCAGGCGCAAACGGCCCCAGCTCGCCGCGAAACAGGCTGGCCATCACCTGCGAGGGCAGTACGCCATCCTGCTGCAAGTGCTCGCACAGACTGTCCACCAAGGCCAGCAAGCGGGCATCCGGATGGATCTCCTCGCCGCGCAAGCCAGCCGGATAGCCCTGGCCATCATCCTGTTCGTGATGGGTCTGCACCAGCAGGTGCCAGTGCTCATCCACCACCCCGGCTTCGCGCAGAATCGCCGAACTCATCACCGGGTGGGCATACATTTCATCCTGCTGGTTCAGCGTCATGGCCTGCCTTTGCACCCCCAGCTGGTTTAACAGCTGGCTGATGGCCACATTCATCGACAAGCCGGCACAGACCAGGCTGTGCAGCCGCGATGGTTCCAGCCCCTGTCGCCGCCCTAGGAGTGCCAGCAGCGTGGCCACCTTCAGGCTATGCGAGCGGACCGGCACCAGAAACAGCGAGGCCAGCATGCCATCGCGAAAGCGCTGGGTCAGCAACAGCAGCTCTTCGGCCATTTCCTCCAGCCGTCCGGCCAGTCCCGGCACGGCCAGGCCATGCAGGAGCAAGGCTTCCAGCCGGCCCGCCATGAAGCCGACTTCCACCAGCGGATTCTTGGGAACCGTGCTGGCCGCTTCACGTTCCCGCTGTGCCGCGCGGTCCAGCCGTTCGCGCTCCAGCCTGACCGCTACCTCTTCCGCATCACCGTGCGCCACATCCATCAGCCGTTCGCGCTGCTCGGGCGTTAGGACATAATGACCTTTTTTCAGCAGCAGAAAGCCGTTTTTGGCGTATACATCTACGGTAAGCTGCTCTCCCACGCGCAGAAAACGGCCGGGAAGCTTGATCTTGGATGGCGGCTGGGACATGGCAGAGAGTGGGAACCGGATCTAGATTGCAGTTTAATCAAACAACGCCCTTGATGCCGACAAACCATGACACAGGCGGACACTGGAGCGGCATTGTCGCCAAGCCCGCAGCAAACCACAAGTCCTGACTGCCGCAGTGGGCAGGACACACCGGAGCAAACCCGCATGGATACATTCAACCCGCCGCGCCGCGCTTTCATTCAGTGCGCACTGGCCACCGGTTTCGCCCTGGCCGTGCAACCCGTGACGGCCGGCAGCATCGCCACCGACAGCCGGGCCCTGGACAGCGGCCTCGCCGGCATTCCGCTGGACGATGGCATTCTCCCCGTTTATTTCGCCCGCCCCACTGCCCGCAGCAGCCTGCCGATCGTGCTGGTGGTGCAGGAAATTTTCGGTGTGCACGAACACATTCGTGATATCTGTCGCCGCCTGGCCAAGCTGGGTTATCTGGCGGTGGCACCCGAACTGTATTTCCGCCAGGGCAACCCTGCCGCCAGCCCCGACATTGCCAGCATCATCAAGGACATCGTCAGCAAGGTGCCGGATGCGCAGGTGATGCAGGATCTCGACGCCACCCTGGGCTGGGCTGCCGCCCATGGCGGCGATGCCAGCCGTGCTGCCATCACCGGTTTTTGCTGGGGCGGGCGCATCTGCTGGCTGTATGCCAGTCACCATCCGCAGCTGAAAGCCGGCATCGCCTGGTATGGCAAGCTGGAAGGCGCTCACGACGCACTGACGCCAACCCAGCCGGTCGATGTGGCAGCCAGCCTGAGCGTACCCATACTGGGCCTGTACGGCGGCCAGGACAGCAGCATTCCCCAGGACAGCGTTGAGCGCATGCGGCAAGCCTTGCAGCAAGGGCAGAGCGGCTCGCAAATCGTGGTCTATCCCACCGCTGGCCATGCCTTCAACGCCGATTACCGCCCCTCCTACCAGGCGGCCGCGGCACAGGATGGCTGGCAGCGCTTGCAGGCGTGGCTGGACAGCCATGGCATGCAGGCCAGCAAGGCCGCCGATACCGACTAGGCGGGAGACTGCTCCAGCATGCGGCGAATGACCTGATTGAACGGATCAAGCCAGGCGCGCTCGAACTGGTCGTCCGCCGCATTCAGCTCCGCTGCCGCCCGCAGCATGGAGCGACGCTGCCCGCGATGGGCATGCTTGAGCATCACCGCCTCGAAGGCATCCACCAGGGCCAGAATGCGCGCACCCTGGCTGATTTCACCACTGGCCAGGCCGTAAGGATACCCTTCGCCATCCGGTGTTTCGTGGTGTTGCAACACCATCAGCGCCGCCTCTTCCCAACCCGGCATGCGCCCCAGCAAACCGGCCACCCAGGCCGGGTGCAAGGCCATCAGCCGGCGCTCGTTGTCATTGATTTGCCCCAGCTTCAACCAGACGGACTCCGGCAGGAACATCATGCCGATATCGTGCATATACACTGCGGCCTCCAGTTGCTCGGCGTCCACCCAGCCACCGGCCTGCCGATTCAGCTCCAGTGCCAGCTTGAGATTGCGCTCGGTGCGGCCGAGAAATTCCGGCATGCGCTGCTCCAGCTGCAAGGCCAGGGTGCGAAACAGCAGCATGTCCTGCTGACGCGACTGCACCACCGACTTGGCGCCTGTGGCCACCGCCGGTGCTTCACTCTTGCCCTGCACGCCCACCATGGCCGCCACCAGCCGCGAACAGGTCGCCAGCACCGAAGGCAGTGGCAGGCTTTCCAGCGAGCGCAGTGCATCCAGCAGGGTATGCATCTGCACCTCATCCACCGGGCGCGCTCCGGCGATCTGCGCCATGACCAGCTCGATGCGGTCCAGCACCAGCATCAGCACGTCGCCCATCACCTCCTGATATAACAGCTCGCCGCTGCGCAGCCGGGCCAGCAAGCCTTCCAGCGCATGGGCAAAAGGCACCACGAACATCACCCGGCACAGCCCGGCATCGCCCTTGATGGTATGGATCAGACGGAACAGATCGCCCACCAGCTCGGGCGAGGACGGGTTCTGCCCCAGCTGTGAAGCCAGTTTCTCGATTTGCGGTGCATAGTCGGACAGCACGTCGCGAAAGTCCTGAAAGCCTTCCGCGTCTTCCCGCACAAACTGCAGTTGCACTTCATCGCTCATGACATGCTCACATGGTGGCCTGATGTCATTGCACTATAAATCATCAGACAGCCGCCAGCGGACACAATCCGTCCCCGCAAGCCAAAACCACAGGCGTATGATGAGCGCCCCCAGCTCATTCTTTGCCGGAGTCGCCACCGTGAACCCCTCTTTTGCCGTATTGCAAAAACAGATCGACTTCATCCTGGAAGTCGACAAACTCAAATCCGTGCTGCGCAAGACCAAGCCGCTTGGGCTGGAACGCTATGAGAATTCGGCCGAACACAGCTGGCAGGCCGCGCTGCTGGCACTGAGCATGGCGCAGCATGCGCCGGTGCCACTGGATATCGACAAGGTGATACGCATGCTGCTGATTCACGATCTTGGCGAAATCGACACCGGTGATGTCATCGTCTACGCCGAAACCGACAGCGCGGCACGCGAAGCAGAAGAACTGGCGGCCATCCGCCGCATCTGCGGCCTGCTGCCGCCAGAGCAGGCTGACGGACTGGTGGCGCTGTGGCAGGAATTTGAAGCCCGCCAGAGCGCCGAGGCCCGCTTCGCCCGTGCGATGGACCGGCTGATGCCCATTTTGCTCAACCTCAGTCGCCAGGGCCAAAGCTGGCGTGAAAACGGCATCAGCAAGCAGCAGGTGCTGGCCATGGCCGTCAGCAAGGTAAGCGATGGCTGCCCGCTGGCCGGACAATGGTTGTTACACGCACTGGATGCAGCGGAACAGCAGGGTTTCTTTGCCGCGGCCGCGACTACCGACCAGCAGAAACCATAATCAATACAATGTTTTTTGCCAGGTATGATCACAAACCGCCGGCATTGCCCGCAGAAAATACTTGCCAACATTCGCAACAATGGGCAGTATGCCTGCCTGCAGGATGCTCAAGTTGTGGATGTGTAGTTGTCGTAGTGGCATTTAGTCCGTACCTCAGTCGCCATTTCCCTTGAACTTCATGCGTTTTATCAACTTGCTCGTTTTGAGGATAAACAAAATGGCAACCGGTACCGTTAAGTGGTTCAACGACTCCAAAGGTTTTGGCTTCATCACTCCGGATGAAGGTGGCGATGACGTATTCGCTCACTTCTCCCAAATCAATGCTAAAGGCTTCCGCACCCTGGCTGAAAACCAGCGCGTAAGCTTCGACATCGTTGATGGCCCGAAGGGCAAACAGGCCTCCAACATCCAGCCGCTGTAATCTTCTTAAAGATTACTCGCTGATGAAAACCCGGACTTGTCCGGGTTTTTTTGTTTTAGTGCGCCAGACATGGCGTGCACTGCCGTGTCGCATGCCTTAACATTCACTCCCATCCCGTCATTCCAGAGTCAGTCCCCATGCAAACGCCCACCCACGACGAAGCCATCGCCAGCACGCGCGAATGGCTGGAAAAAGCCGTCATCGGCCTCAACCTCTGCCCTTTTGCCAAATCGGTTTATGTCAAGAACCAGGTCCGCTTCGTGGTCAGCGATGCCACCGAGCCGGCCCAGCTGGCCGAAGAGCTGGCCAAGGAACTGCGTCTGCTGGCTGACAGCAGCCCGGAAGAAATCGACACCACGCTGCTGATTCATCCCTATGTGCTGCAGCGTTTTCTGGATTTCAACGAATTCCAGGACATCGCCGACGCCATCGTGGAAGAGCTGGAATTGGACGGCGTACTGCAGGTGGCCAGCTTCCACCCCAAATTCCAGTTTGGCGGCACCGGCGTCAATGACATCGGCAATTACACCAACCGCTCACCCTGGCCCACCCAGCACCTGATCCGTGAAGCCAGCATCGACCGCGCCGTAGAGGCATTCCCCGAAGCGGAAGCCATTTTCGAGCGCAATATCGACACCGTCACCAAGCTGGGCGTCGAAGGCTGGCAGGCCCTGTTCGCCCCCAAGCACTGACGCCCGGCCACCAGGCCTTGTTGCTCAAGCGCCAGCCACAGGGTACAACACAAGCCATCCCCCCTCTTTGCGAGGTCACCATGAAGATGTTGCGTTGTGCCCTGTCACTGCTGGCCTGCCTGCTGCTGACACATTGCAGCAGTACGCCGGTGCGCAAACCGGTACAGGGCGACAGCTTCAGCTCTGCCGAGCTGGGACAAAGCGCCGCCAACCGCATTGCCAATCTGGCGATGCGTGACAACCTGCTCAGCCTGCAAACCCTGCTGGACAAGCTCTATCGCCGCAATCCAGCCCAATGGCAAAAAAGCGGTGCCACCAGCCGTGATGCCGCCATTGCCCAGGTCATGGCGGCCATCCGCAACAACGGCAAGCTAGCCGCGCTGGGTCAGGTTCGCTCGACAGCAGCGCTGACCACGGCCTTCGACCCGCAATTCAGCGGGGATCGCGCCGGCACGCTGATTTATGGCCTGGGCAGCATGCTGGTTGACGTCTACGGTGGCCGCACCGAACTCTACCTGGTACACGGGCTGGACGCGCAACAGCTGGCCAATGCCGCCTACAATGTCGAAGTTGCCTCCTGGCTGCTGGGGCACCGCCAGAATGCCGACGGCAGCCCCCTGCTGCTGGCCAATGAAATCAACAGCCAGCAACGCAATCTTTCCTTCGAACGTGAAATGGGCAAAATCATGGCGCGACTGGAACTCCTGGCCGAACTGTCCGATGAGAAGCTACGGCGCAGCGCCATCGATTTTGGTCAGTCGCTGGTCGCCGGCCCCTTCCTGCAATTCCTGCCGGTATCGGCCGTCAGCAGCGCCATTCCGGCAGCCACGCACTGAGCCGGCTGAGCCCGCTCCATGAAAAAACCGCCGGACAAGGCCGGCGGGTGTGATGGCGACGCGGTGGCGATCAGTGCTGATCGGGGTACTTGCCTACCTTGTCGCGATAAAAATCCTGAATGAGCGGCATATCCGCAGCGATATCCCCGGTGGGGTGAAATACCGGACCAAAGCCGCACACCTTGCGCGCATAATCCATATACGCCAGCACAATCGGCAGCTGCGCACCCCAGGCAATATGATAAAAGCCGGTTTTCCATTCCTTCACCCGCTGACGGGTACCTTCCGGCGGAATGGCCACCACCAGCCGCTCCGACTGCTGATAAACCGTAACCATCTGCTGCACCAGCGAGTTGCTGCGGCTACGCATGACCGGGATGCCACCCAGCCAGCGCATCACCGGGCCCAGCGGCCCCCAGAACAAGGTGTGCTTGCCCATCCAGTACAGTTTGGCGCGCAAGGCAAAACACACGCCCAGCGTCAGCGGGAAATCCCAGTTACTGGTATGTGGTGCCGCGATCAATACGTATTTGGGCAGATCGGGGAAATTGCCTTCAATGCGCCAGCCGCGCAGGCGCAATAGCATGATGGACAGAGCGCGCATGAAGTCGCGCAGCAGCGGAGTATCGAAAATGGTGTAGTGCATGGAGTCCGGCATGAGGGCAGGATCCGCGCGACGGACGGCGGACAGCCCTCCGGTCAGAGGCCTGCCTTGACGATGGAAAAGGCGGACTGTACCGGATATGGCCATGCGGGTAAATCACAATCATGCCGCCGGCCGGCATGCTGGCCGCCAGCGGCTGTCGACTAGGCGCGCTGCAAGATTTCTTTCAGGTCTTTTTGCACGTCCCAGAAGGTGACATCAGCATCGTAAACGCCCAGGCAAGTGGGCTTGGCCAGATAGCGCTGGGCATTACGGCTATCCATGGAGCAGAACAGCAGACGCTCCTTTTCCCAGATCACGATGCACTGACCCTTTTTGGACAGACGGTCGATCAGGGTGCTGATCTGCTCGCTGATAACCCGGGCCGAGAGGTTTGCGCCATATTTGCCGGCTTTGGAAAATTCATTTTTCATCACTTCGGACAATCTTTTCTGGGTTGGTCAATGACTCACCCGTCGTATTATCCGCAGTGGTAAAACAATACCTATCAGACGTTTCGGAAAGATAGCCTGCGACTTTAAAACCTCGCCCTGGCTACGTCTGCCGGCGATTTCAGCACACGGTCAGTCCGCGGGCGGCAAACAAGGCCCGCGCCGCGGCGACTGCCGCCGCATCCGGCGTGGGCGTATCTGCCAGCGGATAAGCCATGCCCAGTGCCGCCCACTTTGCCGCGCCCATCTGGTGAAAAGGCAGCACTTCCACCCGCTGCACAATACTGCCCAGCCCTGCCACATAATCAGCCAGACGGCTGATGTCGTCGGCGCCATCCGTCAGCCCCGGCACCAGCACATAGCGTAGCCAGACGGGCTTGCCAAGGCGCTGCAAACGCTGGGCAAAGTCCAGTGTCGGCTGCAGCGGCTGGCCGGTAATCAACTGGTAGCGCGCCGGATCGCTGTGCTTGATGTCCAGCAACACCAGGTCCACCGCTGCAAGCCAGTCGTCACTGATGCCCGCATGCAGAAAGCCCTGGGTGTCCAGCGCAGTATGCAGGCCATAACGCTGCTTGATGGCCCGCAACAGCGCACCGACAAACTCCGGCTGCATCAGGGGTTCGCCACCGGAGATGGTGACGCCGCCGGCAAACTTGAGAAAGCCGGCATAGGGGGCCAGCTCGGCCAGCGCCTCATCCAGCGTCAACTGACGCCCGGCGTGCAGCTTCCAGGTGTCCGGGTTGTGGCAGTACTGGCAGCGGAACTGGCAGCCGGACATGAAAAAGACAAAACGCATGCCTGGGCCGTCGACACCGGCACCGCTCTCGGTGGAATGCAGGTAGCCGGTGGGCTGCCCTGCGGCAAGCGGCATCTGCACGCTGTGCTGCAACATGAATCACTCCTGACGAAAAACCCGCCCACCAGCCAGGGCTGGTGAGCGGGCCATACCTCCACGGGTGGCCTGATAGCCGATTACAGGCTGGCGTGGAAGGTACGATTAATCACATCCAGCTGCTGTTCGCGGGTGAGTTTGACGAAGTTGACCGCATAACCCGACACGCGGATCGTCAGCTGCGGATACAGCTCGGGGTGTTCCATGGCATCCAGCAAGGTCTCGCGCCGGAACACATTGACATTGACATGGAAGCCACCGGCGGCGGCAAAGCCATCCAGGCAATGCGACAGATTGGCGATGCGATCCTGCGCAGTATGCCCCAGCGCATCCGGGGTAGCCGATGCCGTCCAGCTGATGCCATCCAGCGCAGCGGAGTACGGCAGCTTGGCCACCGAAGCGCCGGCCGCAACAAAACCATGCACATCACGGCCATTCATCGGATTGGCACCCGGCGCAAACGGCTCGCCAGTACGGCGACCGCATGGGGTGTTGCCGGTTTTCTTGCCATACACCACATTGGAGGTGATGGTGAGCACCGACTGGGTGGGTGTGGCATTACGGTAGAAATACGGCTGGGCCTTGATCTTGTTCATGAAGGTTTCGGTCAGCCACACCGCCATGCTGTCGACGCGATCATCGTTATTGCCATAGGCGGGGTAGTCGCCCTCGATGCGGTAATCCACTGCCAGGCCGGCTTCGTTGCGGATGACATGTACGCGCGCATGCTTGATGGCCGACAGCGAATCCGCTGCCACCGACAGGCCGGCAATGCCGCAGGCCATGGTACGCAGGATGTCGCGGTCGTGCAGCGCCATTTCGATGCGCTCGTAAGCGTACTTGTCATGCATGTAGTGAATGCAGTTGAGGGCTTTCACATAGGTGGCGGCCAGCCAGTCCATCATCTTGTCGAAGCGGGCCATCACCGTGTCAAAGTCCAGCACATCGTCGGTGATCGGGGCGAAACCGTGGGCCACCACCGCCCCGCTCTTTTCGTCCACGCCACCATTGATGGCATACAGCATGGCCTTGGCCAGATTGGCACGCGCACCAAAGAACTGCATCTGCTTGCCGATTCGCATGGCCGATACGCAGCAGGCGATGCCGTAATCGTCGCCCCACAATGGGCGCATCAGATCATCGTTTTCGTACTGGATCGAGCTGGTATCGATGGAAACCCTGGCGCAGAAGTCCTTGAAGCCCTGCGGCAGGCTGGTCGACCACAGCACGGTCAGGTTCGGCTCGGGCGCCGGCCCCAGGTTGTACAGGGTATTGAGGAAACGGAAGCTGTTTTTCGACACCAGGGTGCGGCCATCCTCGCCCATGCCGCCGATGGATTCGGTGACCCAAGTCGGATCGCCGGAGAACAGCTGATCGTATTCCGGGGTGCGCAGGAAACGCACGATGCGCAGCTTGATCACCAGATCGTCAATCAGCTCCTGCGCCTGCTCCTCGCTCAGCACACCGGCGGCCAGGTCGCGCTCGATATAGATGTCGAGGAAGGTGGCGATGCGGCCCAGTGACATGGCCGCACCATTTTGCTCTTTCACGGCAGCCAGATAGGCAAAGTAGGTCCACTGCACCGCCTCGCGGGCATTCACCGCCGGGCGGCTGATGTCAAAGCCGTACTTGGCCGCCATCTGGCGCAATTCGTCCAGCGCACGGAACTGTTCGGACAACTCTTCACGCTGGCGCAGCACGTCTTCGGTGAATACGGCATCATCCAGCTCGTGGAACAGCTGCTGACGCTCCTTGCGCAGGAAATCCGTGCCATAGAGTGCGACACGGCGGTAATCGCCAATGATGCGGCCACGGCCATAGGCATCCGGCAGGCCGGTGATGATGCCGGATTTGCGTGCAGCCAGGATTTCCGGGGTATAGGTATCGAACACCCCCTGATTATGGCTCTTGCGGTATTTGCTCCAGACTTCCTTGATCACCGGGTCCAGCGTAAAGCCATAGGCAGCCAGTCCGGCTTCCACCATGCGCAAGCCACCATTGGGCATGATGGCGCGCTTGAGCGGCGCATCGGTTTGCAGGCCGACAATCAGTTCCAGTGACTGGTCGATATAACCGGCGTCATGCGCGGTGATGGAGGTGGCACGATCAGCCGATACATCCAGCACACCCTTTTCCCGCTCCTGCCGCAGCAGTTCGCCCAGCACATCCCACAGCTTGCGGGTGCGTTCGCTGGCACCAGCCAGGAAAGAGGCATCGCCGGTAAAGGGGCGATAATTCAGCTGAATGAATTGACGTACATCGACATGGTTTTGCCAGTTGCCGGCAGTAAAGCCCCGCCACGGGTCAGCCTGTACGGCATTGTGAGCAATCGCTTCCATGACCACCTCCTGAGTTGAAGTCCAAAACTTGCCCCTACAGAAACAATACTACATTCACTATCGAAAGCAGCTTATTGATGTACATCAAGCTCCACCATGGCAGTTCATCACAGCCGGACATTCTGCCAGTACCCACCCCCTACCCCTTGCCCAAACATGGCGCCAAAAGTCATTTTTATTGTTACTTTTCAATAAATTACAGAAAATTAAAATACACACACGCAGTACCAGTGCAGCATGCGCGGCAGCAACAGCGTGATCCCCCACCAGCCAAACCCTGCGGCAAATGCTCAGGCACCAGCGAAGCATAGCAATAATTGCAAAACAAAAATGTTCGTTTTCGAATATTGCATTGAGACCAATACGCACAACCGACAACATCACTCTGCGCGATAAGTAGTTTTACTACAATGCTTGTCAACAAATATCCACGCTGCGGGTGCAAAGCGCCATACGGGAACCAAGCGGCAAGCCGACACTCTGTACTTCAGTCCAGTATCAGGAATAACCATGAACAAATCGCACCTTGCCACCCTGCTCGCCAGCCTGTTTGCGGTCACCGCCTGTACCCAGCAGCAAAGTGACGTGGCGCAGCAGGCAGCTTCGGCCGCCATCAGCACCGCACATGCCACACTGGGCGATGCCAGCGCACCGCTGGCAACACTGCGCCAACAGGCCAGCGCAGCCGCCGGTGAAGCCCGGCAGCAAGCCGCCAAACTGGTGGCGGACAATCCGGCTCTGGGGCTTGCGGTATCGGCGGTGCAACAGGGAATGGGGAAAGCGACGAATGCGCTGCAATGGCAGCAGCTGGAAGCAAAAGTGGGCAGCTATCCGGCGGATATCGGCCTCTATCAACAAGGTGCGGTAGCCGAAGCACTGCGTCAGCTACTGGGCAAGAAGATGCCGGTCTTCCTGCAGAACATGCAGGTCAGCAGTCCACTGGGCAAGGACCAGCTTTTGTTTGTCAGCGGCAACAAAGCGCATCAGGGCGGCGAGGAGATGGCCTATCTGCTGCTGGACCCAGCCAGCAAGCAGCTGGAAGTGGGTCTGGTCGAACAGGGCAGGCTGCACGTTTATCGCAGCGGCCCACCGCTGTACCGCCCAGCGGAGATCAACACCATGCTGGGCAACCTGACTGGCAAGCCCTGAACGCTATACGGACCAGGCTGCGGGCCAGCGGCTTCATGCCGCCAGCCCGCGCGGCCACAAACGGCCGGTTTGCTGCATATACAGGCGATAGGCAGGTCCGGCGCGCCGCAGCATTTCACCCTCCTCGCGCCGAACGCTGCCGCGGTAACACAGCAGCAAGGCCAGCACACCGCTGGCGGCCAGCCCATCCTGCAATAGCAGCAGCTGCGCCAGCGCCGCCAGCCACAGCGCTGCATACAGGGGATGACGGATGCGCCGGTACACACCGCTCTGGCACTGCAGCGTTCCGGCAGCTTGCAGCAGCAAATCATGCTGGCTACGCCAGAACAGCCAGCAGGCATAGGCCAGTAGCAAACTGCCGGCTGGAGCGGCCAGCGGCGCTAGCTCCAGCGGCCAATAGCGCTGCCAGCCAGTGGCCGCGGCCAGCATGGGCAGGAGCAACATGCCGGTCAGCACCGGCCAGCGCAGAATGCAGTGCCCCACCACCATGCGGCTGCGCTGCTCTAATAATGGGCGGTAAGCCAGCCGTGTCAGCAGCATGACAAGCACGCCGGCAAGCTGAATGATGGACCACAGCATGCTCTGCCTCCTTGGTCTCAGTTAATAACAATGATTATCATTTATAATATCAATTGCGGCAAGCCCTATCACACCATGACACTCCTGCTGTGCCGCCAGACGTGTCAGAATCGGCAGACAGGCCGCTGCCAGCGCTGCCAGCCTGCGTGATCACTGCATTGCAATTGCTTCCCCCCGGCAGCCGAGAAAGGTCAAGCCATGCCCAAGCGCCGTCTTGCCAGCCTGTGTGCGCTATTACTGCTTTATCTGCCGGCACAGGCCAGCGCCCTGTGTGCCAGGCCACAGCCTGCCGGCATGCAAATCCGCCCCGGACTGTGCGCCGAAGTGATTGCCAGCGGACTGAAAATGCCGCGCGGACTGGCCGTACTGCCTAATGGCCAGCTGCTGGTAACGGAAATGGTGCGCTGGGATGCCACGCAAGGCCGGGTACTGCAACTGTCCGCCACCGCCAGTGGCTGGCAGCAAAGCGTGCTGGCCACCGGTTTTGACCGCCCGCACGGGGTGGTGCAGGGGCCGGATGGCAAGATTTATGTCGGCGAAGTGGGTCGCATCGTCCGCTTCGCCCCCGGACAGCCGCAGCAGCGCGAAACCGTGGCCACCCTGCCCTTGCGCCAGCGCCACCCGCTCACCACCTTTGCCCTGGCTGGCAATGGCGATCTGTATGTCAATATCGGCAGCTCATCGGACAATTGCGAAAGTGCCAGCCCGGCCGAGCTGGCGGCAGAGCGCTGCCCGGAAAGCGAACAGGATAAAGCCGGGGTGGTCTGGCGTTATCACCTGGAGCAAGACGGCAAGGTCAGCGATCTGGGGGTATTTGCCCGTGGTCTGCGCAACAGCATGGCCCTGGGTGTGCACCCGGCCAGCGGCATTGTCTTGCAGGCAGAAAACAGCCGCGATGCCATTCATCTGAAACTGCAGCTGCCCAATGACAATGAATTGCCACACGACGAGCTCAATCTGCTGCAGGCCGGCCGGCACTATGGCTGGCCCTTCTGCTACGACAATCAGGTAGCCGCACCCGAATTCCCCGCCTATCACTGCCGCAACACCCAGCCGCCCTATTTGCTGCTGCCCGCGCATGCCGCGCCACTGGGGCTGACATGGTGGCTGTCGCCTAAGGCCCCGCCACGCTTTGCCGGCTGGTTGATCGTCGGCTTTCATGGCTACCGCCAGCACGGCCACCGGCTGATGGCCTATCCGGTGGACAAACAAGGGCTGCCCAAGGGCAAACCGCTGGAGCTGATCAGCAACTGGAAAGACAGCAAAGGTCCGGGCGGCCCAGTGGAAATACGCGTGGGAGGCGATGGCGCACTCTATCTGACCGATGACCGGCACGGTCAGGTCATCCGCCTCTATGCCGCGCAGTAAGGAAATGGCGCAGCACCATGCCGGGCCAGTACCTTTCCGCAGCGCGCCAAAGCCCCTATCATCAAACCATTCCGTTTTAGCAGGCCGGCCATGAACCAGACCCAGCAGCAGCAATGGACAGCCTTGCTGTCCACCCAGCGTTTCAAGGTAGTACAGGGGGAAATCAAGCCAACCCACACCCCCGCCACCGATGAAGGCAGTGCCGGCCTGCGCAGCGATTTTCACATCGACCACGACCGCGTGGTATTTTCCAGCGCCTTTCGCCGGCTGGGCCGCAAAACCCAGGTCCACCCGCTGGCACAGAACGACCATACCCATAACCGCCTGACCCACAGCGTGGAAGTGGCCAGCGTGGGACGCAGCCTGGGCAACCGCGTGGGGGTGATGATGCAGCACGCCGGCGTGATGCCTGCCGGTTACGGCCCATTCGACATCGGCGCGGTAGTGCAGGTGGCCTGCCTGGCGCATGATATCGGCAACCCGCCCTTCGGCCACACCGGCGAGGACGCGTTGCGCGACTGGTTCCGCGACAGTCGCAATGCCCACTTCCTGCAATCGCTGGATGCCGCCCAGCAGCGCGATGTACAGACCTACGAAGGCAATGCCCACGGCCTGCGCATGCTGGCCACGCTGGAAATGTACAGCCACGAGGGCGGCATGCGGCTGACCGCTGCCGCGCTGGGCGCCCTGATCAAGTACCCGTGGACAGCGGATGCCCCCAAGGCACTGGCGCGCGACAAGTTCAACATCTACCGCACCGAGCTGCCCTATTTCGAGCGCATCGCCGAAGAACTGCGCCTGCCACGCAAGGGGCAGCTGGAATGGGGCCGCCATCCGCTGTCCTACCTGATGGAGGCGGCGGACGACATCTGCTATGCCATTCTTGATCTGGAAGATGCGGTGGAAATCGGCATTCTGGACGTGCACGAATTCGAGCGCCTGTTTGCCCGCTTTACCGAATACGAGCGGGTATGGGACATCCACGACGTCAAGCAAAAATGCGCCACCCTGCGCGGCATCGCCATCGGGCGCTGCGTGGCGGAAGTGGCCCAGAAATTCATGCTGCATCACAACTCGCTGCTGGCGGGTGAGTTCCCCGCCAAAGACCTGATCAACCTGACGGACGCCGAGGTACAGGAAGCGCTGATCCAGGCCAAGGAACTGGCCAGTAACAAGGTCTACCGCCACCGTACCAAGCTGGTGACCGAACTGGCCTCCTACCCCTGCATGGCCACCATACTGGATGTGCTGGTCCCTGCCGTGCATGCCTACATCACCAGGGGTGGCGAGCAGCTCTCGCCGCGCCAGCACCTGGCCATGGGCCTGCTGGAACAGCACATCAAGCCGGATGACAACCTCTATCAGGCTTATATGAAGGTGCTGGATTTCGTTGGCGGGATGACCGACAACTATGCCGCCAACCTGGCGCGGGAAATCTCCGGCGTCGGCATCCTGTAATCAACCCCATCCGGACACCTCGATGCACACCACCCGCTTCTGCCTGATTCGCCATGGCGAAACCGACTGGAACCGCGAACGCCGCCTGCAAGGCCATCTGGACATCCCGCTCAACCCGCAGGGCATGGCCCAGGCCGAACGGCTGGCCACTGCCCTGCAGCGCCAGCAGCTGCAATTTGCCGCCCTGCATGTCAGCGAGCTGACCCGCGCTCGCCAGACTGCCGCGGCCATCAGCCGGCAACTGGCACTACCGCTGCACACCCATGCCGCGCTCAAAGAGCGCCACTATGGTGCTTTCCAGGGACGTACTTTCGACGAAGCGCGCGAACATATCCCGCATGTTTACCGGCTGCATCAGGAACGTGACCTGCATTTCGACCTGCAGGGCGGCGAAAGCCTGCTGGCTTTCCAGCAACGCATCATGCACTGCATGCAGCAACTGGCCACGCACCATGCCGGGCAGCAGATACTGGTGGTCAGCCATGGCGGCGTGCTGGAAATGGTTTACCGCACCGCCAGCGGCAAAGGCCTGAGTGGCGCCCGCGACTTCCCCATTCCCAATGCCGCGCTGAACTGGGTCAACTATCAGGACGGCAGCTGGCACATTGAAAAATGGGCTGATCAGGCGCATCTGGACGACAGCCTGGATGAAGTCTGAACGCGAGCAGCGACAGATTCGCCGGCATGCCGCGACAGACTGACAGCAACCTGCCAAAGGAAATAGCATGAGCACGCCCGAACAGTACAGCGACGCCGAATGGCGCGCCCGCCTCAGCCCCGAGCAATATCGCGTTGCCCGCCTGGGCGGAACCGAACGCCCCTTCAGTGGCGAACATTATCCGCGCACCGAGCATGGCGACTATCACTGCGTCTGCTGCGGTAGCCTGCTGTTTCACTCCGACACCAAGTTTGACGCCGGCTGCGGCTGGCCCAGCTTCTGGGCCGAAGCAGCGGGGAACCGCATCAAGCGCTTGCGTGACACCTCGCACGGCATGATCCGGGTGGAAGTGCGCTGCGCCGACTGCGATGCCCATCTGGGCCATGTCTTTCCCGACGGGCCGGAACCGACCGGCGAGCGCTACTGTATCAATTCGGTGTGCCTGAAGTTTACTCCCACCCCCTGAATACCGGGTCTGGTCCCGTGTCAGACCAGCCGTTCATGAAAATCCGCCTCACCCTGCCGCCAGTAGGCCGCCACCCGTACGCCTTCGCGTGGCAGGGCTTTTTCTTCCAGCAGAATGCTTCTGACCAGGCGCATCAGCCCGCCCTCGCCCGCGCACCAGGCAAAGCCATTGCCCGCCGGCGCCTGCCACTGGCGCAGGGCAGCCAGCAAGGCGGCTGGCTCGGTGACTTGTTGCAGCTGCCATTCTGCTTGACGCGGCACTGACCAGGCCGCCAGTGCCGCCGGGCGCAGCAGCAAGACATCGGCACGGGCCGCTGCCGGCAGCTCGGCCAGGCGACGGCGTATGGCCGGCAGGGCCGAATCATCACCCAGCAGCAGATGCCAGTCTTGCTGCGCGGGAATGATCATCGACCCCTTGGGGCCACCTATCATGGCCGTCATGCCCACGGCAGCCTGCTCCGCCCAGCTGGCGGCAGCACCGCCACCATGCAGGGCAAACTCCAGCAGCAGCACGCCCTGTTCAGCATCCCAGTGACTGGGGGTGTAGTCGCGCAACACGGTTTGGCCCCGGGCATCGGTAAAGATGAACTTGATGTGGTCATCAAAAGACTGGGACTGGAAGCCGGCCAGATCCTCCCCGCTGAAACTGATGCGGGCAAAGCCGTCGCCTGCGCGCTCGACCTTGCTGACTGTTACCTTGCGCTTGATCAGTTCATATCTGACCCGCTCGATGCGGTGTTGCGGCAAAATGCTAGACATAGTCACTCCAATTAATTGACAATATCACCTAATATGCAAAATAAAGTTGACCTTGTCAACCAAGTTGACGACACCGCCGAGCAGATTTTCGAATCCATCCACACGCTGATGCATCAGTATCGGGCCTTGCAATTTGCAGCCATCCGCGCCGACGAGCTGGGTCTGACGCATATGGAGGGCAAGGTGCTGGGCTATTTCTCCCGCCACCCTGGCGCCAGCCAGAGCGATCTGGCCCAGCACTCGGGGCGTGACAAGGCGCAGCTCACCCGGCTGATTGCCCGCCTGAAGGAGGCCGGCCTGCTGCAGGCCCATGCCGACGCGCGTGACCGCCGCACGGTGCGGCTGACGCTGACGGCAGAAGGCGAGGCATTGCACGACACCTTGCGCCAGCAGGGGCGCCAGCTGGCGGCCAAAGCCATGGGCGGCATCGCGGCCGCGCAGCGCCGCGAGTTGTTGCAATTACTGCAACAGGTGAAAAGCAATCTGGATCAGCCAGACTAGCCAGCTCCCCTCCGCCACGGCAGTCAGCCTGCAGCCCGTTATCCGTGCCAGGCCTTGGCTGGCGGCTGCCCCGTTGCGGCCAGGCCCTCTGCAGCTGGCTCAATCGCTTATTTGATATTTTTTGTTTTAAATAAATCAACTATTGCCAGTATTGATTTTCAAGCCGCCGACTCCTACACTTCACCCATAATTACTTACAAATGAATGGCTTTATTTTAAATCGTATTGCGCGATTCAAAATAAGCCGCTGTGGATGAGTGCAGGAGGTGTGTGATGAAGAAAATGATTGGCGTACTGATTGCCGTGGCCTGCCTGCAAGCCAATGTGGCCAGTGCCGACAACGGCGGCCGTATCGATGTGTCCGGGCAGATCGCCAAAAGCCCTTGTGCCATTCCAGCTAGCACCCTGCTGGCTTATGCCAGCCAGCCACGGCTGTATCAGGCCGCTCGCCTGCAGGCATCCGGCCCTTCCTGCTCCGGCATGGACAACACCCGGTCGCTGACCCTGAGCCAGGTGCCAGGCGCAACAGCAGGCACTGGCATCGTCAATATCGTCTACAACTGACAGCGCCTGGCCGGGCGACTGTTCGCCATATAAAAAAACCAGCAGCCTGATTCCAGCTGCTGGTTTTTTCATGTGGCACGGCCCGCCATGGGCACAGTACCGAATGCTATTGATACAACATGGTGACGCTGACAATCGACTGTACGGTGCCCGGCACCATGGCCGCAGTCCGGTAGTACTCTACATAAACCGGCAGCTGCGCCATTTGCGCTTGCACATTCACCACCCGGGTATTGTTGGTGGAGTTGGCACCAATATTCAGCCCATCGCCAGCAGATGCCATATTGACCGCCACGCCCTTGGCCGTGCCGTTATTGGCAAACTCGGTAGCGATATTGCTGTCGGGCGTACCGGAAAACTTGAAAGTGGCGGTATTGACTCCGGTGGAACAATTGCTGGCGGTAATGGTGAAATAGGTCCGGCCAAAGGTGCTGCCGACACTGGGGAAATTAAAGGTGGAGGCATTGGGCAGGGTGATGCTGCGATTGACATCCGCGGCACTCAGCTGGCAGGTACCACCCGGCGTAAAGGTGACACTGCCGTTCAGCAGCTGATTAAAGTTAATCGGCACATTATTCAGGCCGCCCTTGCCATCCAGCTGGAATACCGGGTAGTTGTTGATATTGACCACGCCGCTGCTGGGTGAATTGGACGACTTCAATATCGCAATGGAGTACTGGAGATTACTGGTGACCTGTCCGCCTTGCGGCACATAGATACCAGTATCGATGGCTCTACCCTGGGTATAGGAGACACCATTAAAAATAATGGCAATCGTCACACCGGTTGCCAGTGCCTGGTTGGTCGGGTTGACCCAGAAATAGACGTTCTCCCCCACGCTTTGCGTGCAATACACCGAAATGCTTTGCAAGGGCGATTGCCAGATGATGGTGCCGGTGGGCGCAGTCGAGGAAATATAGACATTGTTCGGCAGCGTCAAGGTGCTGCTCAGCGGCCCTCCGTACTTGTTCAACCAGCAGCCGAGCGCGTGGCTGGCATTGGGCAGCAATAACAGCAGCAAGCCCAGGGCCGCGAATGTCTGTTGCAGGTACTTGCGCATATTCATAACCATTTCAGTAAGGGACGGATCGCCGGCACGCCATGCATCAAGGCAGGCCGCACGGACCATCGGGTGACTACTGGCATATCGCTTCCGTCTGCAGATAGCCCTTGTTCTTGCGTTCGCTGCTTGCCTGCGCCGGACGGGCATAGCTGAAGCTGCACTGCTGCCGCGCCTGCGGCCCCCAGCTCACGCGCAGCGGCTTGCCTTCCTGGCCGCGCAGGAAGGTGCGCCCACCCTGCCCCACCATGGCCAGCTCGGTGCCGTCGGCCTGCTGCACGCTGGCGCCCACCGGCAGATTGTCACCATTGGCAAGGCGCAGGCGGACAATCATCGGCTTGCCCTGCCGGGTGGGGAATTTCACCATGGCGATGGCGCCGGAGCGCGGTGCCAGCTTGCTGGAGGTTTCCTGCAATTCCACGTCTTCGCTCATGCCCTTGGGGTCGAGCGTGATGTCGTTTTGCCGGTAAGGCATCAGGTTGGTGACCACGGCATAGCCGTTGTGGTTGACCCGGACACCATTGACGTTATTGACCATGGCACCTTCCGCGCCCGGAGCCTCGATCACCGCGATGGACTCACCCAGGGACTGGGCAGCCGTGACGCCGCCGGGGTGGAACACCAGCGCACCGCTCACCCCCAGGGATTGCTGCGAGGTATTGCCCATGCTGCTGGCGCCGGCCGAGAAGGTAGCGGCCGAGGTGGCATATTGCAGATTGCCGCCGCCCCCCGTGCTGCCATCCCGGCCATTGAACTGGTTGGCGCTGGCATAGGCGTTGTAACTGATATTGCGCATTTCGCCGGCCGAACCGCTAAGCGCCAGCTGCTCGCTGCCATTGTGCATGCTGTCGCGGGTAAGGCTGGCGGTCAGCAAGGGTGAGGTGGGCTGCTTGCCCAGCGGAATCGAGATGCTGAGCATGTACTGGGTGGTGTTGTTGTTCTGGGCGTCCTTGCTGCGCCCGGCCGACACGCTGAAGCTGCCCCATTTGTAGCTATTGGAATATCCGGCCTGGTATAGCAGGTCGCGTCCGGGCTGATTCCAGTAATCCTGGGTGGAGCCGCTGATGAACACATGGCCCCAGCCCTCGGCCAGCGGCTGGTCGACATTAAGCTGGAACTTGTTGCGGGTGCGGTAGACCACGCTGCCCTGATTGATCAGCGCGGCATAGCTGTTGAACTCCAGATAGCCCTCGGTCGAATAGCGGTATGCCGCCACGGTGAGGTTGGTGCGGGTGGCTTCCAGCAGCTTGCTATAGGTGACGCGGTAACTCTGACCGGTCAGCTGCGCGCCCAGGCCAGCCGAAGCAGGCAGATCGCGCGCTTGCGACTGGGTCATATCGGTCGCCACTGCACCAAAAGGCGTATTGACCGCCACCCCCAGCATGCCGGCCTGGTAGTGTTCGGCCGCAATCAGCCCGCCATAGAAGGTGATGGTATTGTTCAGGCCACGCTGATAAGTCGCCTGGATAAATTTGGGCTGGGTATCAAGGCTTTCATCGCGCAGCTGACCGGCGGTGATGCTGTAGCGCGACTGACCGGTACGCAGCAACTGCGGCACCGCGGCATAGGGCACCACGAACTGGCGGGTACGGCCATCGGCTTCGGTGACCGTGACATTCAGGTCGCCGGCATAGCCGGTGTTATACAAGTCGTTGATCTGGAACTCGCCGGGCGGCACGGTGTTTTCATAGATCAGATTGCCATTCTGGCGGATGGATACACGGGCATTGGTCTCGGCCACCCCACGGACCACCGGCGCATAGCCCTGCATCGATTCCGGCAGCATGCGGTCGTCGGAATTGATCTGCACCCCGCGAAAGCCCACCGAGCTGAACAGATCGGACGGCGTAAAGCTGTCGCCCACCGTCAGCACCGATTGCCATGCCGTCAGGTCATGCTGGGCATAGGTGGAAATGCTCTGGTAATGGCGTCCGTCACCGCTCTGGTTCTGGTAGCTCTGCTGTGTCAGCGCGGCATTATGGCGCAGCCGCCACTCGCCGATGTTCAGCCCGGCATTGCTGCCCAGATAATACTGGGTGGTCTTGCCGGCGCTGCCGTTGTCATAGCGATAGGCATTGGCGTTGTAGTTGATGAAGCCGGCAAAGGGCGCACCGGCATCCCAGTATTGCGGGTCGACATAACCCCGCGCATGGCGGTGGACATATAACTGGGGAATGCTGACATCCAGCTTCAGATCGCCAGCATTGAAGCTGCTGAGCGCACCCGGCACGATGGCACCGATCTCATGGCAGGCACTGGCATCCTGCCGGGTCAGGGCATCGCTATCTGGCAGCCGGCTGAAATCCACCCCCATTTCATCCAGCTGGGCGCGGTTAAAGCAGGCCACCACCTGGTGATCGTCCCGCTCGCGCAGCACGATATCGCGCCGCCCCAGCCAGCCCATATTGACGAACACATCGGCGCGATAAGTGCCAGGCAGTGCCGCGCCACTCCCGCTGAAGCGCGACAGATCCTGCGGCCGGCCATCCGGGGTTTTCCCCAGAAAAGCCGGATTGAACTGCACATCGTTCAGTGCCACAGCGCCGTCGGCCGGATTGGCCACAGCCGCCCAGGCCGCACCCGGACTGAACACGGCAAGCAGCATCAGGCTCAATGGCTTGGGCATCCAGCAGGCCGAGGCCTGCCGGCGAGGAGTTTTCATCATGGCAGCACGCTATCTGGCATGAACCCGGCCGGCACGCACGCGGTGGCGCGGCGCGGCCCGGTCCTGATTGATCAAGGTTTCAGCGGCAGGCTGTGCGCAACCGGAGCACCAAAATCATTGATGCTTTCGTAGCGCAGCACGGCCTCGCCGGCGGGACGTGCAGTCAGTCCCTTGAGCTTGAAATCGGTACTGCCACCGGGAGCGATCATGCCACCCTCGCTGCGGTATTCGTGACCACCCAGCTGGATGGCACTGAAATTGAGCGAGACATGAAAGGCACTGGCATTGCTGGCACGCAAGGCGTAGCCAGGCGTCCCCCCCAGCGGCACCAGTTGCCAGCTGAGTTTGTCGGCAGCCTCATCCGGATTACCGGGCAGGCCGGCCGGGCGATAGAACAGCTTGAGCCGGGAACGGAAAGCCACCTGCACATAGTTGTGCTGCTCATTGCTGGCCTTGGGCAGGGGCGGAATATCCAGGATGTTGAGCCAGAACACCGACTCACGGTCTGGCGGCACGCTATCGCCGGTAAAGGTCAGGCGTACGGTCTGCGCCTTGGCCGGATCGACCCGGAAAATCGGCGGCATGATCAGGAAGGGCGCATCGGCCGTGGTGGGAAGGGACTTTTCATTGCCACGATCCGCCCATACCTGCACCAGCGCCGGATCATGGCCAACATTGTCCATCTTGATGGTGACTTCGCGATCATCCGCTTTGTAGATGATGCGGGTCCCGGTGATCACCACATTGGCCTGCGCGGCGGATGCCAGCAAGATGGCCATGACGGTGAATGCGACTGCCCCGAATTTTGCTATTTTTTTCATTCTGCACCTGCCTCAACGATTGCCCTGGCGGTCCGGGAAGGCATTCCCCAGACCACCGGGCGGGTGCTGCTTAGTTGTAAATCATCGAGTACTGCACGCTGGTATTGACGGTACCCGCGGTGGATGCACCACCGGTGGCAATGTACTGGGCGTAGTAGTTCATGGTGCCGGTCTTGTTCGGCGAACTGCCGGACAGGGTGACGGTTTGCGAATTGGCATTGGTGGCCAGGTTGATCGGCTGGAAGGTATTGTTCAGCAGCTGCACTTCCACATTGGTGGCCATGCCGGTACCGCTGGAATTGAACAGATTGCCCGTGCTCTGGTCGACGGTGGCACCCAGTTCGAAATGGGTCTGGGCACTGGTGCCGTTGCAGTTGCTCAGGTTCAGCGCAAACGGCGTCACACCGGCAACCTGGCCGGCGGTGGCCAGCGCCGAGGTCGACACCGTCGGCAGGGTCACGGTGACATTGCTGCCACTGGTGCCGGTGATGGTGCAGGTATTGGCAGTGATCTTGCCATTGATGTTAATGGTGCCATCCGCTGCCAGTGCGCCAGCAGAGTAGATGCCCAACCCGATTACCAAGACTGAAACAATCTTTTTCATTTTGTAGAACTCCATCGCATGAACAGGGCAGTACTCTGCCCCAGACTGGACGCCAGCTCTGGCGCCCTTCCCCGCAAGCTTCCATCGCTGCTGCCTGTGGCGCAGCCAGCCAGAACACTCGCAAACCACCCGCAACAGCTTGCCTACTCGCACCGGCACCTGTGGCACCTGCGGAATTAGATGATATATGTTTAAGCTGTTGTTATTTGTAATTGTAAACTCACCTTTTACGACATGAAAAGAAATTTCTTTAAAGTGTTGTAATTTTTCTTGACAAATATGACAACAGCGCATGGCCAACAGGGTGTCAGTAGCGCAAGCCTGGTCACAACCCGCTGTTTTTTAATCAAATACTTTTAGATACTGCTCCGCGGCAGTCCGCGGCGAACGCAGGCTGCTCAGCCAGAGCGCCAGCGGCAGGCCGGCGGCCATGTAGCGGTGGAGGCAGAAACAGTCAAGACATGCAAAAAGGATGATGAAAGCAGGCAGACGGGGAAAAGGCAGGGATAACAAAAGCGTCACTTTACCGCCGCCTATATTTCGATAATAATCGAATCATGGAAATATTAACTGCAGCAGAAATCCTCGCCGCCATCGGCCATGAAACACGGCTTGCCATCTTCCGCCTGCTGGTGGAAACCGGCCCGGACGGCCTTTATGCCAGCGCGATTGGCGAACGGCTGGGCATTGCTCCGGCAACGCTGTCCTTTCACCTGTCACACCTGAGCCGGGTCGGGCTGATCGATGGCCAACGCGAAAGCCGTTTCATTCGATATGCGGCAAACTTCAGCACCATGGATGGGCTGCTCGCCTTCCTCACCAGCAACTGCTGTCAGGGGGAATCCTGCCTGCCCAGCAGGGATGGCACGGACCAAGGCAGCGAGCGCTGCTGCCAGGCACACAAGGAAAGCTGATGACAGATCGCAAAACCGTACTGGTACTGTGCAGCGGCAATGCCTGCCGTTCGCAAATGGGCGAAGCCATACTGAACCATGAGCTGGCAGGCCAGGTGCACGCCATTTCCGCCGGCACCCACCCCCAGGCACAGGTGGCGGCTGGCGCCATCGCCGCACTCGAACTGCTGGGTCTGCCAACAGCCGGGCTCTACCCCAAGGAGCTGAGCGAGGTCATGACGCAGCCTATCGATCTGGTCGTGAGCGTGTGCGACAAGGCCAACGAGTCCTGTCCGGTATTTCCGGGTGCCGTGAAACGCATTCATGTCGGTTTTCACGATCCGCATGGCGAAGCGCTGGCCAGCTTCATCCAGGTACGCGACGATATCCGCCAGCGACTGGTGCCGGCAGTACGCCACGCGCTGGGGCTGGCATGAGCACGCTGGCCAGGCGCCTGGTTGCCGAAGCGCTGGGCAGCGCCCTGCTGCTGGCCATCGTGGTGGGCTCGGGCATCATGGGCGAACGGCTGGCGGGCGGCAATGTCGCCATCGCCCTGCTGGCCAATTCGCTGGCCACCGGCTGCGGGCTGGCCGTGCTGATACTGGTATTCGGCCCGGTGTCGGCAGCCCATTTCAACCCGGCCGTCAGCCTGAGCATGGGCTGGCTGGGTGAGCTGCCCTGGCGCCATGTCATGGCCTACATGCTGGCTCAGCTTGCCGGCGCCTTGCTGGGGGTTGCACTGGCCCACGGCATGTTCGGGCTGCCAGCCTTCAGTGCATCCACCCATCTGCGCAGTGGTCCCGCGCAATGGCTCAGCGAGCTTGTCGCCACCTTCGGCCTGATCACCACCATCCTGGCTTGTGCGCGCCAGCAGCGCAGCGCACTGCCCTATGCCGTGGCTGGCTATATCACCGCGGCCTACTGGTTTACCGCTTCCACCGCCTTCGCCAACCCGGCGGTAACCCTGGCGCGGGCGGCCAGCAATACCTTCGCCGGCATCCGCCTCGCCGACACGCCCGGCTTTATCGCGGCCCAGCTGCTGGGGACTGTGCTGGCCTGCACCCTGTGTGGCTGGCTGATACCCGCACCGGCCAGAGCTGCCGCCACGACAGGCCGCCGCACCGGCTAGGCAACCACCCTGCCGCCATGGCCGGCGGCGGGACTGCCGTTTTGCGCAGGGCATGAACTTGGCGTATCCTGACGGCCATTGATGGTGCCGGCAGCGCCGGTGAAAAGGGAATGCAGTGCAATGCTGCAACTGCCCCCGCAACTGTAATCGGTTAGGTCTTGCGCATCATGTCACTGGCTGTCCTGTCTGCATCCACCAGCAGGACACCAAGCCGGGAAGACGAGCAAGGCTGCTGGAGCCGGAAGTCAGGAGACCTGCCATCATCGTCTGTGAGCGCGCTTGCCATGCTGCCGGGGGGCGACATGCAGAGTCCGCGCCACTTTCTTTGTGGATCATCATCATGCACATCATGGAAGGCTATCTGCCGGCCAAGCACTGTCTTGCCTGGTATACCGTCTCTACCCCCTTCTTTGCCGCCGGTGTCTGGCGCATACGCAAAATCCTGGCGGAACGTCCGCAAGCCAGAATGAATCTGGCCGCTGCCGGTGCCTTTGCCTTTGTCTTGTCCGCCCTGAAAATGCCCAGCGTCACCGGCTCCTGCTCCCACCCCACCGGCACCGGCTTTGGCGCGGTGGTATTCGGGCCGGCGGTGATGGCCGTGCTGGGGGCCATGGTCTTGCTGTTCCAGGCCTTGCTGCTGGCCCATGGTGGCCTGACCACGCTCGGAGCCAATCTGTTCTCCATGGCCATCGTCGGCCCCTGGGTCAGCTATGGACTATGGAAACTGTGCCAGCGCCTTGGCTGGTCGGTGGCGGTGTCGATGTTTCTTGCCGCGGCACTGGGGGATCTGGCCACTTATGTCACCACCTCCATCCAGCTGGCGCTGGCTTACCCAGACCCGGTGGGAGGCTTCACGACTGCCGCCATCAAGTTCGGTGGCATTTTCGCGCTGACCCAAGTCCCATTGGCCATTGCCGAGGGCATGCTGACAGTGGTGGTGATGGATGCGCTGGCCGGCAAGGTGGCCGATATCAGGAAAGTCAGCATGCTTGCCGGGGAGACACGCTAATGGCCAAGTCATCCCGTAGCAAATGGCTGCTGCTGGGCAGCGTCGCACTGGTGGTGCTGCCGCTCTTGCTGGTCGAAGGCAAGTTTGCCGGCTCGGACGACCAGGCCACCGCCGCCATTACCCACGCCAAGCCGGGCTACCAGCCCTGGTTCACCCCCATCTGGGAGCCGCCAAGCGGCGAAGTGGAAAGCCTGCTGTTTGCCTTGCAGGCTGCCATGGGTGCCGGCGTCATCGGCTATGTCATCGGCAAACGCCAGGGACTGGCCGCCCGCGATGACGCTGAGCATTGATCAATATGCGCAGCTGAGTCGCTGGCGGGAAAGGCCGGTGCTGGAAAAAGCCCTGTTGGCCATTGGCATGTTGCTGCTGGCCATCAGCCTGCCGCCCTTGCCCGGCGCGCCTTGCATCATCGTCTGCGTGCTGGGCGTGACGCTGCTGGATGCCAGGGTGCCGCTGCGACTCTGGCTGCGCCATGCCGTGATCCCTGCCGGCTTCCTGCTGACCGCCGGGCTGACCATGCTGTTTGATGTCGGCCGCCACGGCCTGAGCCTGGCGCCGGCGGGCCTGTCAACGGTAGGCGGCCTGCTGCTGAGGTCTTGCGCCGGCATCTGCTGCCTGCTGCTGCTGGCCCTGACCACCCCGGTGACCGACATCCTGGCCGGCCTGCGCAGGATCGGCCTGCCGCGCGAGATCGCCGAAATCAGCCTGCTCATGTACCGGCTGGTATTTCTGCTGCTGGACACCGCCAGTGCCATGCATATCGCCCAGGCTGCGCGACTGGGCCAGCGCAAT
>NZ_JAELTZ010000070.1:0-14257 GCF_016429115.1 Aquitalea sp. ASV15
GATACAACCCAGACGGCGCACCAGTTCGGCATGGTTGGAAATTTCCTGCGGCCGCAGCACGATGCGCTCGCGGTAGTGCGCGATATTACGGGCAAACTCCTGCACCCCTTCCGGGCTAAGCGACAGCGCGGTGGCCGAGGCCATGCGGATGGTGTCGGTGCGGATCAAATCCAGCATGCCGTCCTGAATCACCTCGGTAAACGCTGTCAGATTGCTGAAGCCGCCATCACGCAAGCCGCCCAACACCGCATTGGCGATATTGCCCACGCCAGACTGCAAGGGCAGCAGGTTCTCCGGCAGGCGGCCCATCTTGATTTCGTGCTTGAGGAATTCCACCAGATGGCCGGCAATGCGCTGGCTGGTTTCATCCGGCGGGGTAAAACGACCCAGCCGGTCCGGTGCATGGGTTTCCACCACCGCCACCACCTTGGCCGGGTCCACCCGCAGATAGGGCTCGCCAATACGGTCGCCCGCCTGGGTCAGTGGAATCGGCTGGCGATTGGGCGGCAATGCCGTGCCATAGTAGATGTCATGCATGCCATCCAAGCCCAGCGGCTGGGTGCTGTTGACTTCCAGAATCACCTTGTCGGCCAGGTCCAGCCAGGTCTTGTTATTACCGATGGAGGTGGAGGGAATCAGCCTGCCATCCGGCAGGATGCCGGCCACTTCCACCACCGCCAGGTCGATCTTGCCGAGAAAGCCGAACCAGGTGTATTGCGCCACCTGGCCCAGGTGCACGTCCATGTAGTCGATTTCACCGCGGTTGATGCGTGCGCGCAGTTCCGGGTCGGACTGGTAAGGCAGGCGAAAATCAATGCCGCCCGCCTTGGCCAGCGCGCCGTCCAGCTCCGGTGCGGTGGAGGCACCGGTGAGCACACGCAAGGCGAACTTCTCGCCGCGTCCCTGCGCCGCTTCCATGCGGCCCGCCAGTGCCAGTGGCACCGCCTTGGGGTAGCCCGAGCCGGTAAATCCGCTCATGCCCACGGTCATGCCCGGCTGGATGTGTGCGGCGGCTTGTTCAGCCGACATGATTTTCCCTGCCAGACCGGCATGGTGTATGCGTTGTTCCACTTGTTGTTCCCTTGCAATTTGCGGCCTGTTTGCGGCCTGCTGTTTTATCGAGCGTTGCTCCGGCCTGTCCCGGCCAGATTCATGCTGAGGACCGACGTATATCCTTACCTTTACGTCAGCTCGGCAGACCCGCTACTTAAGCAGCTTCCTCGTGTGCGCCGCAGATTAATCGCAACAAGCATGATCCACATCAAAACCTGTTTGTCGGGCGATGTTATAGGGTAGGCTTCGTTGCTGCGCCGAAAAATAATGACAATTAAATATTTTTCTGAATATTAAAATCATTATGGATAATTCGCCGCAAACACCTGCCTTGCAGCCACCACCACTTTGTCCCGTCCGGGTGGACAGCCCGCCAGCCTGACACTGCCCCTGTCGCAAATTTGCCTCAGCACGCCCGAAAAACCGTCCTGTCCACAATAATCCGCCGCGCATGCTGGCAAACCGCATGGAATATTGTTAGATTGCCTTTTCTTGGTAACTTAACCAAAAACCATGACAGCAAGCCGACAATCCACACCACCCTGTTCGGCCGCCAGTTGCAAGGACATCCGCACCAAGCTGATCGATGCCGCGCTGGATGTCCTGCTGCATGACGGAATCCTGGGTTTCAGCCAGAGCAAGGTGGCCAAACAGGCCGGGTTGCGCCAGAGCCACCTGACCTACTACTTCCCCACGCGCAACGATCTGCTGACCGTGGTGGTGGAACATGGCTGCCAGATGGTGATCAATGCCCAGGGCTGCCATGACGCAGCGCCCATGCCCACGCTGGAGGAATTCCGCCAGGCCATGTGCAACAACATCTGTGACAGCCGTATTGCCCGGCTGATGGTGGCAGTCACCGTGGCGGCCGAGGTCGACCCCAAGCTCAAGGACTGGATCAGCGATTTCGACCGCCGCATGCTGAACAACAAGAAAGAAGCCTTCAAACGGCTGGGCGTTCACGCCAGCGACGACGAAATGGCCCTGTTTCACAGCACCATCGCCGGTATTGCCCTACGCAATCTGAATAGCAGCGGCCCGCAGGATAGCGAGGAAGCCCGCCGGCGCTTTCTGTACGCCTTTGACCGACTGATCAAAGCGTCGCATCCGGTAGCAAGATCAGAATAATCCGAAGAATCAACTAGCCCACAAGGCAGGACAATGCAAAGCCGCCACCACAGCCGCGCAAGTCAAGAACAGGAGTACAGGATGCAACCCAAGCACTTACCGGGCCGCTTACCGGCAACAGCGGCCTTAACCCTCCCCCGGGCAGCGCTACCGCTGCTGCTCGGCCTGGCATTGTCGGGCTGCACCCTGACGCCGCCAGCCAGTACACCGCAGCTGGTGGACGGGCAGAGCCGGCGCTATGGCAGCAGCCCACTGGCCGAACATACTGTTGCGAGCCCGCAGGCGGGCGCAGCCGGCATCACGCAGCACCTGGCGCTGGGCCAGCAATTGCAACCGGAATGGTGGCAGCTGTTCCGCTCGCCCGCTCTGGACCAGCTGATTAGCGAAGCGCTGCACAATAGTCCCAGCCTGGCCGCGGCGCGTGCCGCACTGCGCCAGGCCCAGGAAAATTACAATGCCGCGGCCGGCACGCTGGAATACCCCTCGGTCAGCGGCCAGCTGGGCGGCAGCCGCCAGCGCCAGACGCTGTCCGGCAGCTCCCCCAGTGATTTCAATGTGCTGAGCGCCGGCCTCAACGTGTCCTATACGCTGGACCTGTTCGGTGCCAATCGCCAGCAATTGCAGGGACTGATGGCGGCCAGCGATTACCAGCGCTACCAGCTGGAAGCCACCTACCAGACGCTGATTTTCAATGTGGTCACCACCGCCATCCAGGAAGCCTCGCAGCGCGCCCAGTTGCAAGCCACACGGGAAATGCTGACGGCTGCCGAACAGCAGCTGCGCATCGTGGAAAAGCAGGCCGCACTGGGGGCGGTCGCGCGCAGCGGCGTGCTGTCGCAATCCACGCTGGTGGCACAGACCCGCGCCCAGCTGCCGCCACTGGAAAAAGCCCTCGACCTCACCCGCAACCAGCTGGCGGTGTATGTCGGCAAGCTGCCATCAGCAGGCGGCCTGCCGGAATTCACCCTGGACAGCCTGCATCTGCCGGTCGAGCTGCCGGTGTCGCTGCCTTCGGAACTGGTACGCCAGCGGCCGGACATCCGCGCCAGCGAAGCCTTGCTGCAACAGGCTGGTGCCCAGGTCGGCGTGGCCACCGCCAACCAGTATCCGCAAATCAGTCTGACCGGCAGCTTTACCCGCGAACGCTTGTTCCTGGGCGGCGTGACCGCAGGCAGCAGCCTGTGGAGCCTTGGGGCCAGTGTCAGCCAGTCCTTGTTTGACGGCGGCTCACTGCGCGCCAAGAAGCGTTCTGCCGAAGCTGCTTACGAACAGGCCCAGGCCCAGTACCGGGAGACCGTGCTCAAGGGCTTCCAGAACGTGGCCGACAGCCTGCGTGCCGTCAGCGCCGATGCCAGCGCCCTGCAAGCCCAGGCCGACGCCGAGGCACAGGCACGCGAGACACTGCAGCTGACCGAGCAACGCTTCCGCCTGGGAGCGGTCAGCCAGCTCAATCTGCTGGATGCCCAGCGCACCTGGCAGCAGACCCGCATCAATCTGGTCAGCGCCAGCGCCAGCCGCTATGCCGACACCGCCGCGCTGTTCCTGGCGCTGGGTGGCGGCTGGTGGAACCGCAGCGACGACATCGCCAACCCGACCCCTGCCGCCCAGGCCAAGCCCTGAGCGCGACTGGTAAACGACACGCAATCTAGAGAAAACAAGGAAAGCAATATGACCAAGCGAATGTTCATCATGCTGGGAGGCATAGTGCTGCTGGTAGTGGTACTGGGGCTGGGTTTCTTCATGCATATCCGCACCCTGATGGCCGCCGCACCCAAGCCGCAAGCACAGGTGGTCAGCACCATGATCGCCAAAAAATCCAGCTGGCAGCCGCAGCTGGAATCGGTCGGTACCCTCAGTGCGGTACATGGCGTGGACGTCAGCAGTGAAGTGGCCGGCCAGGTACGCAGCGTGAACTTTCAGTCCGGCCAGGATGTGAAGGCCGGGGATGTACTGGTGCAGCTGAATGCCGATGCCGACATCGCCCAGCAGCATGCGCTGGAAGCCGCCGCCGAACTGGCCGCCATCACGCTCAAGCGCGATCAGGCCCAGCTGGCGGTGCAAGGCGTATCCCAGGCCCAGGTGGATAACGATGCCGCCGACCTGAAAAGCAAGAAAGCACAAGTGGCGCAGCAGGCTGCCCTGGTGGCCAAGAAAACCATTCGTGCGCCGTTTGCCGGCCGCGTGGGGATCAGCAGCGTCAATCCCGGCCAGTACCTGAATGCCGGCGACAAGATCGTCACCCTGCAGCAGATCGACCCCATCCATATCGACTTCAATCTGCCGCAAAGCCAGCTGGCTGCGGTCAGCGTCGGCCAGAAAGTGGTGATCAAGACCGACGGCACCGCCGACAAGACCTTTAACGGCAGTGTCAACGCCATCAACCCCAAGATCGACACCAATACCCGCAATGTGCAGGTGCAGGCACTGATCGCCAATCCTGGCCGCAGGCTGCTGCCCGGCATGTTTGCCAGCGCCAGCCTGGACACCGGCAAGCAACAGGCCTACCTCACCCTGCCGCAGACTGCCATTACCTATAACGCTTACGGTTCCACCGTGTTCGTGGTGGTAGCGGCCGGCAAGGAGGCATCGGCAGCGGCAGGCAGCCTGGTGGCCAAGCAGGTGTTCGTGCAGACCGGGCCGACCCGTGGCGACCAGGTGGCCATTCTCAGCGGTGTGAAAGAAGGTGACCAGGTCGTCACCTCGGGTCAGGTCAAGCTGAAAAACGGCATTGCCGTTGCCATCAACAACAGCGTACAGCCGGCCAACAACCCCAATCCGACTCCGCAGGAACAGTAAGGGCCCGCCATGAAATTTACCGATATCTTCATCCGGAGACCGGTGCTGGCCACCACCATCAGCTTGCTGCTGGTGGTGCTGGGCTTGCGCTCGCTGTTTGGCCTGCCGGTCAACCAGTATCCGCAAACCCAGAATGCCGTGGTCACCATTTCCACCACTTATTATGGTGCGGATGCCAAAACCATTGCCGGCTTCATCACCCAGCCGCTGGAAGGTGCCATTGCCCAGGCCCAGGGCATTGACTACATGTCCTCCACCAGCAATAGCGGGGTGTCCACCATCACCGCCAACCTGCGCCTGAACTACGATGCCAACCGGGCGCTGACCGAGATCAACACCCAGGTCAACTCGGTGAAAAACCAGCTGCCCGCCCAGGCGCAGCAGCCGGTGCTGACGGTGCAGACCGGCCAGACCACCGACGCCATGTATCTTGGCTTTTACAGCAAGACCCTGGCCAACAACTCGGTCACCGACTTTCTGAACCGGGTGGTCAAGCCCAAGCTGGATGCGATTCCGGGGGTGCAAACCGCCGAATTGCTGGGTGCGCGCCAGTTCGCCCTGCGCGCCTGGCTGGACGCCAACAAGATGGCGGCCCATGGCGTTTCCGCCACCGACGTCAGCAATGCCCTGGCTGCCAATAACGTACTGGCCGCCGTGGGCAAGACCAAGGGGCAGATGGTCAGCATCCCGCTGACCGCCGCCACCGACCTGCACAGCGTGGAAGAATTCAAGAAACTGGCAGTCAAGCAAAGTGGCGATGCCATCGTGCGGCTGCAGGACATCGCCACGGTGACGCTGGGCTCGGAAAACTACGACTTCAACGTTGCCTTCAGCGGTGAACGCTCGGTATTCATCGGTATCAAGGTGGCACCGGAGGCCAATATCCTGGACGTGGCCAAGAGCGTGCGCACCGCCTTTCCCGCCATCCAGCAGCAATTGCCGTCCGGCCTGACCGGCCAGATCGTCTACGACTCCACCGACTTCATCAACACCTCGATTCATGAAGTGGTGAAGACGCTGCTGGAAGCGCTGGTGATCGTGACCGTGGTGATCTTCCTGTTCCTCGGCAGCTTCCGTGCCGTGCTGGTGCCGGTGATTGCCATGCCGCTGTCCTTGATCGGCACTTTCTTCATGATGCTGGTGCTGGGCTACTCCATCAACCTGCTGACCCTGCTGGCGCTGGTGCTGGCCATTGGCCTGGTGGTGGACGATGCCATCATCGTGGTGGAAAACGTCGACCGGCACATGAAGGAAGGCAAGACCCCCCTCGACGCGGCCATCATCGCCGCGCGCGAGCTGGGCAGCCCGATTCTGGCGATGACCGTGGTACTGGTGGCGGTGTACGTGCCCATCGGCTTTCAGGGTGGCCTGACCGGTGCGCTGTTTACCGAGTTTGCCTTTACCCTGGCCTCGGCCGTCACCGTCTCCGGTGTGGTGGCGCTGACCCTGTCGCCGATGATGTGCTCGCGCTTCTTCCGCCCCGAGCAGGATGAGGGACGACTGGTCAAGGCCATCGACCACACCTTCGAGAAAGTGCAAAACGGCTACCGCCGCCTGCTGCACAGCCTGCTGGAAACCTGGCAGGTGCTGGTGGTGATGGCGGTCATCATGCTGGCGCTGCTGGGGGTGATGACCAAGATGTCGCAATCCGAATTGGCTCCGGAAGAAGACCAGGGCATCGTGCTGGGCCAGATTGTGGGCGCACCGACAGCCACCGCCGACCAGATGCAGACTTATGCGCAGCAGATGTATGCCATCAGCAAGGCCATGCCGGAATACGAGCAGATGTTCCAGATTACCGGCACACCGACCGTCAATGCCGGTATTGGCGGCATTCTGCTCAAACCGTGGGAAGACCGCACGCGCAGTGCCAAGCAAATCCAGCAGGACCTGCAAGATCGCTGGAACAAGATTGCCGGCGTGCGGGTAGCGGCCTTCCAGTTCCCGCCCCTGCCCGGCTCGTCCGGCCTGCCGGTGCAGTTTGTCATCAAGACCACCGAGCCCTTCGAAAACCTCAACGAGGTATCGCAACAGCTGCTGGACAAGGCGCGCAGCTCCGGCAAGTTCTACTTTGCCGACGTGGACCTGAAAATCGATGCACCGCAAACCACCGTGGTCATCGACCGTGACAAGGCCACCGCCATGGGCATGACCCAGCAGGATGTCGCCAATGCGATGAGTGCAGCCATGGGGGGCGGCTACGTCAATTACTTCTCCATCGACGGCCGCTCTTACAAGGTGATCCCGCAATTGCTGCAAAAGGACAGACAAAACCCCTCGCAGCTGCTGGACTACCAGGTACGCACGCCCAATGCCGGCATGATCGCCCTGTCCACCATCGCCAAGCTGAAAACCGAAGTGGTGCCGGAATCCATCACCCGTTTCCAGCAACAAAACTCGGCCACGCTGTCCGGGGTATCCGGCCAGGCGCAGGGTGAGGTGCTGAAATACCTGGAAGACACCTTGAAGGAAATCGCGCCCAGCGGTTATACCGTCGATTACGCCGGTCCTTCACGCCAGTTCAGCCAGGAATCCGGCGGCTTTGCCCTGACCATGCTGTTTGCCGTCATCATCGTGTTCCTGACGCTGGCGGCGCTGTTCGAAAGCTTCCGCGACCCGGTGGTGATCCTGGTCTCGGTGCCGCTGGCCTTGTTCGGTGCGATGATCTTCATCTTCCTCGGCTTCTCCTCCATCAATATCTACACCGAGGTGGGCCTGGTGACGCTGATGGGCCTGATCAGCAAGCACGGCATCCTGATCGTGGAAGTGGCCAACGACTTGCGCAGCAAGGGTGCCAGCAAGCTGGATGCCATTGTCGGCGCGGCAGAAATCCGGCTGCGTCCCATCCTGATGACCACCGCGGCCATGGTCTTTGGTGTCATCCCGCTGGTGATTGCCTCTGGTGCCGGTGCCGCCGGCCGCCATGCCATGGGCCTGGTGATCTTCACCGGCCTGTCCATCGGCACGCTGTTCACCCTGTTCGTGGTGCCGGCCATGTATATGGCACTGGCGTCGGAACATCACGGCGAACCTGCTGCGGCCGCCAAGACGGAAAGCGCCGGCTAAACAGCAGCCCCTCCCACACAAGCCCGGCCCTGCCGGGCTTTTTTCATGGCATCCGGCAAAGAGTGCGGCTTTCTTGACCTAGACGAAAACTTTGCCTGCATTTGCCCACTAAGCTGACGGCAAATGCAGGCACAGGACGCGCCATGCTGCACATGGCGTCATGCGAACACCGCACGCATCGACCAGCGACACCCTACCGGGAGCCCGGACCTGTGACTGTTTTCCATCTTTGCATGACATCCCCCAACAGGAGATAAGACAATGGACAAGGCAATCAAGGCAGCCATGGAAGGCCTGCTGCGCGTGGCCACCGGTGAAACCCAGCATATCCGCCGTGCCAACTGCCCGGTGAACGGCTCGGAAGACCGCCAGGATGACTGCCCGGCCTGCCAGGCCATCCAGCGGGCAGAAAAGCTGCTCAAACCGCAATGGGCGGACAAGGCGCAAGTGCTGGAAACCGTGATCCGCCGCCTGGATATCGGCTGAGCCAGCCACACCCGGCATGCAACAGGGGCTGTCCCATAGCGGGACAGCCCCTTTCATTTGGCCAGCAGCAGGCGCGACACAACCCCAGCAGCGCATCCCCAGCGCCCACGCGGCGCTGAGATGACACCGGGTCAACTTTGCGCCCTGCCTCACTCGCCGGCGCAACCATGCACAGGGCTAAGGCAGTGCCTTGCGCTCCTCCTCATGTTCGCCCCACAAGGCATTCAGAATGCCCAGCGACACGGCAAAGCCGATACCCAATACCCATGCGAAATACCACATCATGTTCTCCCTGTAATTGATTGACAGCGGCCCTTGCCCGGCTGGCAGGGGGTGGCGCGGCGACCGGCCAGCCACTGGCGGGCCGCCGCCTGCGGCTCGCTTTCCGTGGTGAGTGACAGCGTGATGCCCAGCTGCTGCAGCCGCTGCGCCAGCGCCTGCCCGGCACTGGCGGCCAGCAGGACATCCACCCCGCGCAGCGGATGATCCGCCAGATCGCCGCCCTGGCACAGCAGCTGCGCCGGACTCAGCAACAGGCTGCGGCAACTGCCATCGGCACCATCCAGCAGCCAGAAATGCGCGCACTTGCCGGCATGAGGGCTGACCGTGCGCCGGTTCTGGCTGGCAATGGCAATCTTGATCTCAGTAGGCACTGTGATTGTTCTCCCGCACATAGGCGGCGGTCACCTTGCCGCCCATCACCTTGTAGGCCCAGCGGGTGTACAGGATGATCAGCGGCATGAAGATCAGCGTGGCCACCAGCATCAATTCCAGCGTGAGCTGGCTGGACACGCTGTCCCACACCGTCAGGCTGGAGGCCGGGTTGCTGGACGAGGGCATCACAAAGGGGAACATGCTGATGCCGGCGGTGCCGATGACCCCGGCCAGTCCCACGGCTGAGGCCCAGAAAGCGGCAAAACTGCGGCCACCACGCAAGAGCAGCATGGCGGCGATGCCGGCCAGATAGGCGCTCAGCGGCAGCAGCATGGTCAGCGGCCAGCGCTGGTAATTGCCCAGCCAGGCCCCGGCGACGCGGCTGACGGTTTTGGCCAGCGGGTCGGGCAGCGCATCCGGCTGCACTGCCGAGCTGATCACATAGCCATCAATACCCAGCGCCAGCCAGATGCCGGCCAGGGTAAATCCGCCCAGCCACAGCAGGCCGCTTGCCATCACCCAGCGTTGTGCGCGCCGCTGGATGTCGCCCTCGGTACGGTGCACCAGATACACCCCGCCGTGAAAAGTGATCATGGCGCTGGACACCACCCCGCACAGCAGGGCAAAGGGGTTGAGCAGGCCCCAGAAGCTGCCGTCGTAGGTGGACAGCAGATTGTTGTCGAAATGAAAAGGCACGCCTTGCAGCAAATTGCCAAAGGCCACGCCGAAAATCAGCGGCGGAATGGTGCCACCGACAAACAGGCCCCAGTCCCATACCGAACGCCAGGTCGGGTTGTCGATCTTGCTGCGGTAATCAAAGCCTACCGGGCGGAAAAACAGCGCCCACAACACCAGCAGCATGGCCCAGTAAAAGCCGGAAAATGCCGTGGCATACACCAGCGGCCAGGCCGCAAAAATGGCCCCGCCACCGGTGATGAACCACACCTGGTTACCGTCCCAGTGCGGGCCGACGGTGTTGATCACCACCCGCCGTTCGGTATCGTCCTTGCCGACAAAGGGCAACAGCGTGCCCACGCCCATGTCGTGACCATCCATGATGGCAAAGCCGACCAGCAACACGCCGACCAGCAGCCACCAGATCACCTTCAAACTTGCATAATCCAGCATGATTATTCCTTCGTACTGCGCACAAAACAGTGCAACATCCCTGGCGCGATACAGCCGCAGAGGTGTTGCCAGCCAATATCAATGAGCGGTTTCATGGTCGTAGCGACCCGTGCCCAGACTGCCCGGCCCTTGGCGGGCAAAGCGCACCATCAGCATCATTTCCACGACCAGTAACACGGTGTAGAAACCGACAAAACCGGCCAGCGAACCGTATAACGACTCCAGCGACAGCGTGGAAACCGACAGCCGGGTGGGTAGTACGCCGTAAATGGTCCACGGCTGACGGCCGTATTCGGCCACCACCCAGCCCAGCTCACAGGACAACCAGGGCAGCGGCAGGCAGCACAAGGCCAGCTTGAGCAGGCGCGGACGGTGCTGGAAATTGCCCTTGAGCGAGGCCCAGAAGGCCCAGCCAAACAGCAGCAACATGGCCATGCCCATGCCCACCATCAGCCGGAAGGACCAGAACATCGGTGCCACCCGCGGAATGGTGTCGCGCGCGGCGGCGTCTATCATCTGCGGTGTGGCCTGGGCCACGTCGGTGGTGTATTTCTTCAGCAGCAGGCCAAAGCCCAGATCCTTTTTGTGGGCTTCCAGCACCGCTTTGGCCGCACTGTCCTGGCGGTCGCGCCGCACGCTTTCCAGCGCCTGTACTGCCAGCATGCCGGACTCAATACGCAGGCGGTTCTGCGCCATGATTTCGTGGATGCCGGGGATTTCCTTGCTGAGCGAACGGGTGCCAATCAAGCCCATCACCCAGGGAATGCTCACCTGCCAGTCGTTCTCCATGCGTGTTTCATTCGGCCAGGCCAGCAGATTGAACGAGGCCGGTGCCGGCTCGGTATGCCACATGGCCTCGATGGCGGCCAGCTTGGTCTGCTGCGCCTCGCCCACGGTGTAGCCGGATTCATCCCCCAGCACGATCACCGAACAGACGCTGGCAAAGCCAAAGGCCGCGGCTATGCGGAAGCTCTTGCGGGCGAATTCCACATTGCGCCCGCGCAGCAGATACCAGCTGGAAATCGACAGCACAAACATCGCCCCGGTGACATAACCGGCGCTGACGGTATGCACGAACTTGGCCTGGGCATCCGGGTTAAGCAGCAGCGCGGCAAAGTCGGTCATTTCCATGCGCATGGTCTGATAGCTGAACTCGGCCCCCACCGGATTCTGCATCCAGCCATTGGCAATCAATATCCACAAGGCCGACAGATTGGTGCCGATGGCCATCAGGATGGTCACCAGCAAGTGCTGCTTGCGCGACAGCCGCTCCCAGCCGAAAAAGAACAGGCCGATCATGGTTGATTCCAGGAAAAAGGCCATCAGCCCCTCGATGGCCAGCGGTGCGCCGAAAATATCGCCCACATAGTGCGAGTAATACGCCCAGTTGGTACCAAACTGGAATTCCATGGTGATGCCGGTAGTCACCCCCAGCGCAAAGTTGATGCCGAACAGCTTGCCCCAGAAACGGGTCATATCCTGATACACCTGCTTGCCGGTCATCAGCCATACAGACTCCATGATCACCAGCAGCCACACCATGCCGATGGTCAGTGGCACGAACAGGAAGTGGTAAAGCGCCGTCACGGCGAACTGCAGTCGTGATAAATCGACGACGTTATCTAACATTGTTTTTCTCCAGGTGTTGGCTGGCCATCCCCGCCTCCCGCATTCCGTCGGCCATGGCGGCGGCATCGACATGGACGCGGTAGGGCGCGACCAAGGCTTTCCAGATGATCAGCAGCAGCACGATCTTGATGCCGATGATCCAGGCCAGTTCACGGCCCAGTTTGCGTGGTGGTTTGTTCATTGCAGGCTCTCGGTTGACGCGGTGGCGGCACAGCTGGCCACCCGCTTGCGCCGGGGCAGGCAGGGTGGGCCACCGCGTTTGGCCTGGCTGTTTGCAAATGCCATGCCAGGCTGTACCGCCTGTTTTCAGGGGGATTACTGGCGGTTTTCCGGCTATCATGTCATTTTTGACATGTCAGAAAACACACTATGTCACCCCTGTCGAATGAAGCCAGCCTGGACACCATCAGCCGCATGCTGGACGAGCTGAGCGAGCCGCGCATCGTCATTACCGAGCACTTTGAAATCCTGCATGCCAACCAGGCCTACCGCGCCGCCTACGGTGCCGAAGCGCCGGGCCGCCACTGCTACGAGGTGTCACACGGCTATCAACGCCCCTGTGATGAAGAGGGCGAGTCCTGCCCGCTGCGCATGACGCTGGCCAGCGGCCAGCCGGAACGGGTGCTGCACATTCACCGCACGGCGCATGGCGACGAGCATGTGGATGTGGAACTGATGCCGCTGGCGGATATCAGCGGCCATCGCCACCTGTTCATTGAAAAGATGAAGCCGCTGCAGCTGGCCAGCAGCCAGGCGGCCGCCGACAAGATGGTGGGGCGCAGCGCAGTGTTTCGCCGCATGCTGCTGCTGGCGCAAAGAGCGGCCCCTTCCAGTGCGGCGGTGCTGTTGATCGGCGAATCCGGCACCGGCAAGGAAGGACTGGCACGGGCCATTCACGACAGCGGCGGTGCTGCGCAACGGCCGTTTATTGCGGTGGATTGCGCCAGCCTGAGTGAAACCCTGCTGGAAAGCGAGCTGTTCGGCTATGAAAAAGGGGCGTTTACCGGGGCCAACCAGCGCAAGCAGGGCCTGGTGGAAGCCGCCCATGGCGGCACGCTGTTTCTGGATGAGATTGGCGACCTGCCGCTGTCACAGCAGGTCAAGCTGTTGCGCTTGCTGGAGTCCGGCAGCTTTCGCCGCGTGGGGGGCATCAACAGCATTCCCGCCAGCTTTCGGCTGATTGCTGCCACCCACCGCAATCTGGCAGCCATGGTCGAGTCCGGCAGCTTCCGCGCCGACCTCTACTACCGGCTGGCGGTGTTTCCCATCCGCCTCCCTCCCCTGCGCGAACGGCGCGAGGACATTCCGCTGCTGGCGGCCTCGCTGCTGGAGCGGGTTGCCCCCGGACGCAGGCTGCAACTGGAGCCGGCTGCGCTGCAATGGCTGTTGCAACAGCCTTTCAACGGCAATATCCGCGAACTGCGCAATCTGCTGGAACGCGCCAGCCTGCTGAGCGACGGCGATGTCATCACGCTGGAAAACCTGTGCGCCGACGAATGGAACAGCACACCACCGGCGCCCCCAGCCATGCAGGACTTCCACTGCGGCCTGCTGCCGCTGGAACAGCTGGAAAGCCAGTATCTGCAATGGGCGGTGGCGCACAGCGGCTTAAGCCGCCAGCAGCTGGCCTCGGCGCTGCAACTGACCGAGCGCACGCTCTACCGCCGGCTGGCCGGCAGACAAAAGAAAGCCCCCGCCAGCTAGGCAGGGGCAAAAGACAACCTTGGTGTGTGCGTTGTAGCAAACTCTGTTCCAGCCTGATGGCCGGGCCGCCATCAGCGCGCGGCTTGCAACAGGCCGGCACCGAGATAGTCGCTGCCGCTCACTCCGGGCAGGGCAAAGAAATAGCCACCGCCAAACGGTTTGATGTATTCCTCCAGCGGTTCGCCATCCAGCCGGTGCTGGGTAGCGATAAAGCCGGTTTGCAGATTGGACTGGAAGCAGATGAACACCAGGCCCATGTCCAGCTGGCCGGATTTGGTCAGCCCCAGCGAATAGCTGTAGCTGCGACGCAGCAGCCTGGCATCGTGGCGGCCATGCAGGCGTGGCTCGGCCCGGCGCATGTGCGAATCCAGCGGCACCTGCTGGCCGTGCGGGTCTGCCGCAAAGCCGGGGTCGTCGAATTCGTGGGTCTTGCCCAGCGGCGCACCACTGGCCTTGTCGCGGCCGAAAATACCCTGTTGCTCGCCCAGCGGCGTGCGGTCCCACTGCTCCAGCGTGAAGCGGATCAGGCGAATGGCGACATAGCTGCCGCCCTTGGCCCAGGCCGGCTCCTGGTCCTTGTCATCCACCCACACCAGCGCATTCATCTGTGCGC
>NZ_JAELTZ010000071.1:0-14089 GCF_016429115.1 Aquitalea sp. ASV15
GTCCAGATCAGAGTGCGCAGTCATGATGATGACCGGCAGCTGCGGGTGGTCGGCCTTGACCCGCGACAGGAATTTCAGGCCGTCCGTGCCCGGCATGCGGATATCGGAAATGATGACGCGCGGGGTGTTGTCATACAGGGCATTGAGTGCGTCGTCTGCACTGGAAAAGCTGTCAAAGCCGATGCCGCTGCGGCCCAGTGCCTTTTCCAGTACCCAGCGGATGGCCTTGTCGTCATCGATGATCCACACCGGGTTATTCATAGCAGCCCTCGTTTCTGTTATTTGGGTTCAATCCGTATTGCTGAAAGGCAGCATTACGGTAAAGCAGGTCTGGCCGGGGCGGGATTCGAATTCAATGCTGCCGCCATGCTGGTGCACATAAGCCTGGGCCAGTGTCAGCCCCAGACCGGTGCCTTCGGCGCGTCCGGTCACCAGCGGATAGAAGATGTGATCCCTGATTTCCTCCGGAATGCCGGGGCCGTTGTCGACAATCTGCAATTTTAATGCCAGCCCGTGACGCTTGCGTGCCAGGGTGACCTGGCGGGCAACTCGGGTGCGCAAAATCACCTCGCCGCTGGCCTTCATCGCCTGGATGGCATTCTTGACGATATTCAGCACCACCTGGATCAGCTGCTCCTTGTCCGCCACCATGTGCGGCAGGCTGGTGTCGTAGTCGCGGCGGATGATCAGCCCCTGCGGGTACTCGGCCAGGGCGATGCTGCGCACCCGTTCCAGGACTTCGTGGATATTGATTTCACTGCGCACATGGCGGCGGTGCGGAGCCAGCAGGCGGTCAACCAGCGACTGCAGGCGCAGTGCTTCTTCCTGGATGACTTCGGTGTATTCCTTCAATTCGGGCCGGTCGGACAGCTCGTGTTCCAGCAGCTGCGCCGCACCGCGTATACCACCCAGCGGATTCTTGATTTCATGCGCCAGGTTGCGGATCAGCTCGCGATTGGCCTGCTGTTGCAGCAGCAACCGCTCTTCGTTGGCAATTTTCAGCTGCTGGTCGAGGGGCCGCAATTCCACCAGTGCCAGCCGGCCATCAGCATCCACCGGTGTCACCGACAGGGCAATGTGCAGTGGCTGCTCGCCATGCGGCGTGCGCAGTTCCAGGTCGTGTTCGATATAGCCGGCATTGTGCTGCAGGGCGGTACTCAGCGCCTGGCGCAGGGCCGGGCTGTCCTGAAACAGCTCGAACAGGGTGTGGCGCAGTAGCTCGCGCCGGCCGATGGCCAGCAGGTTCTCACACGCGGGATTGGCGAATTCCAGTACACCGTCGGCGCTGGTGATCAGGACCGGGGTGTCGAGTAATTCCAGGCCGGCAAAGCTGGGAGAGTTCATGGTGCTCCGGATCGAAGGGGGCTGTGCCTGGTGCTGTTAGCAATAAGCACGCCAAGCCAGAGCACAGCGAATGCACGATTACGGAGTCAATTATGCACCATTATTGTGCAGATGAGGTGGCCTGCCCCAATTCGCGGCGCAGCGCATCCACATTCTTCTGCCGCTCGGTCACCGCATCTTTCAGCTTCTGCACGCGGTCGAGGTATTTCTGGTAGTTGCGGGCTTCATCGCCATTGCGGGTGGCGGCACCGTCGGTGTAGGCCTTCTGCGCATCGGCCAGTGCCTTTTGCTCATTGGCCAGCTCGTTTTCCAGAATCTTGCGCCGGCTTTCGTCGCGCTTGCTCTGGGTGCCGTTGTCGACATTGGGATAGCCGTCCGGGGTGGAGGCCGACTTGCTGCCGGCATTGCCCGCCGGCTTGCTCTTGCCGCTGTTGCCATAGGTGGACAGCGGCGCCAGGTACATGGGCTTGGCGCCCTTGATCGGTACATTGGTGAAGGTGACATTGCCGTTGGCGTCTATGTATTTGTACACCTCGGCCTGGGCGAGGCTGCAACTGAGCAGCAGACAAAAGGCAAGCGTTTTCATGGGAGTCCGCATCAGCAAGAAAAACAGGGTGGTCGTGGCGATATGATAAGCAAAAGCCCGGCCCGCGTCACATCGGGCTGTCCCATGACCAGCGCAAGGACGACTTGACTACCGGCCAGTGCCATGAAAAAACCCGCAGGGCCATGTGCCATGCGGGTTTTGCTACATTGGGCTTGCACAGGGTCAGCGGTAGGCGTAGCTGGATGTCATGCTCTTGGGCAAGAGACCGCGGATGTTTGCATCGATAGGCATGGCATAGTCATGAGCTGATATCACGAGATTGCCATTGGGATTGACGATCTTGAGATTGATGTAAACCATACTGGGTGAAACGGCATAGGTTCCAACCACAACGGCTTGAGCCTTGTGCGATTTGCTAACCTCGGTAACTTCACGGGATAGCATGAGCTCCCCTTCGGTTTGCTTGATAAACAGGTTATCGCGCAGTTTCAGCTCTTTGATTTGCAATCCTCGCTTGGCTAGTCGCGCGGCGATTTGCTCGGAAAACAAACGCCCAAGGCTGGAAGACTCGGTCAGTTCGTTGACATTGACAAGCGTTGCGACCAGCAAGGGCTGTTCGCTATTTAGCGTTACACCTTGTAGCAAAGCATCGACAGCCTTGTAATTGGTCTCAATCAAATCTGTCTTGACTGGACTTTCCGGGACGGTCTGGCATGCGGACAATAATGCTGTCGTCAGCACAATAGTACTGATGAGTATGAGTTTTTTCATTTGCCTACCACCTCCCAGGTCTTCATTGCATCAATTGCGTAGAGCGCAGAATCTTCACGTTCGATGTAATAAAGGTCGGATGTGCGTGCCAGATATTGATTGGCACTTTCAAGCGATGTGGTGACCAAGACCTCTGTTCTGGTTGGCCCACCTGATGCCTTGCCATTCAGTGCCAGGTTTGTGCTGTCAAGTGCAGCGGCCGCTCCCAAACCGATCAGGCTGTAAGTCGCAGCGGCATGGCTAAAGGTAAGATCGCGGGCGACAGCAATGCCTGCTGCCAGTGTTGTCATCGGATACTGAATGGCATTACCTGCATTGCTATTGTGTTTGATCACTTGGGTTTCGATATTCAGCCGCAAGCTACCGGGACGAACGGCTACGGGAATGCCTTTTTCAACGAGCCGGGTGATGAGTAGATTGCGAAAGCCTTTGTCGAAGGCGGAATCCGTGGCAGGTACCACGTAGATGGCCTGATCGGAGCTGATTCGGTTTTGTGTTTTCTCTGCAATACGCGTTGCTACGTCGGCAGCCAAGACATCCCAGTGATGTGCGGCTCTTGCTTTTTGCTGACTGGATACGGGGTAGTTATCCGCACGCGGCACATCAAGCGTTGCGGTTGTGCAAGCTGTCAGCGTGGCAATGATAGCGATTCCGCTCAGAATTCTTGGGTTTTTCACAAGCGCACACCTTTTGGTATGAAAATTTATTTATAAATATTTTATACCAATCAATATTCATTTGCGAAATAAAATACAAATGTCATTTTGCTTTTTGAAATCAAGCTGTTAAGGTGGCTTTGTGCCGAGCAAGCAACCCTTGGTTCTTGTCTTGTGACCACTGCACATAGGCATGGAATTAAGTGTTGAAAGGGAGTGCAGTATGGCAGTGTGTGCTTGGGGGAATGGCTCTTGCTACGGCCAAGCGCCTGCGTATGGAGAGGCGCATTATTAAAACTCAAGCTGACCAGGCCGCAGCGTGCTCAGGCTATGCAGACCGTTTCGAATTGATATGAAAAAACCCGCAGTGCCATGTGCCATGCGGGTTTTGCCACAGCCACCGGAAGGTTCCGGTGGCGGTTTGCCATTACAGCGAGTAGTACATCGCGAATTCGACCGGGTGGGTCGTCATGCGGGTCAGGTTCACTTCCTGCATCTTCAGTTCGATGTAGGCGTCGATCCATTCGTTGGAGAACACACCGCCACGGGTCAGGAAGTCGCGGTCTGCGTCCAGGGCGGCCAGGGCTTCGTCCAGGCTGGCGCACACGGTCGGGATCAGCTTGTCTTCTTCCGGCGGCAGGTCGTACAGGTTCTTGTCAGCCGCATCGCCCGGGTGGATCTTGTTCTGGATACCATCCAGACCAGCCATCAGCAGTGCGGAGAAGCACAGGTACGGGTTAGCCAGCGGATCCGGGAAGCGGGCTTCGATACGACGGCCCTTCGGATTGGCCACGTGCGGGATACGGATGGAAGCGGAACGGTTCTTGGCGGAGTAGGCCAGTTTTACCGGAGCTTCGTAATGCGGTACCAGACGCTTGTAGGAGTTGGTGCCCGGGTTGGTGATGGCGTTCAGAGCCTTGGCGTGCTTGATGATACCGCCGATGTAGTACAGGGCGGTTTCGGACAGGCCAGCATAGCCGTCACCAGCGAACAGGTTCTTGCCGTCTTTCCAGATGGACTGGTGTACGTGCATGCCGGAACCGTTGTCGCCAACGATGGGCTTTGGCATGAAGGTGGCGGTCTTGCCGTAGCTGTGTGCCACGTTCTGTACCACGTACTTCAGGATCTGGGTCCAGTCGGCACGCTGGGTCAGGGTGCTGAACTTGGTACCGATTTCCATCTGGCCTGCGGTGGCCACTTCGTGGTGGTGTACTTCAACCGGCACGCCCAGTTCTTCCAGCAGCAGTACCATGGCGGAACGCAGGTCTTGTGCGGAGTCAACCGGCGGAACCGGGAAGTAACCACCCTTCACGCCCGGACGGTGACCGGTGTTGCCACCTTCGAATTCTTCAGCGGAGGCCCAGGCAGCTTCTTCGGACTTGATCTTCACGAAGCAGCCGGACATGTCGGTGCCCCAGGTGATGCTGTCGAAGACGAAGAATTCCGGTTCCGGGCCGAAGTAGGCGGTGTCGCCCATGCCGGATGCCTTCAGGTAGGCTTCAGCACGCTTGGCGATGGAGCGCGGATCGCGGTCGTAACCCTTGCCGTCGGCCGGGTCGATCACGTCACACGACATGAATACGGTGGGTTCGTCGAAGAAGGGGTCAATCTTGGCGGTAGCCGGGTCGGCCATCAGCAGCATGTCGGAGGCTTGGATGCCTTTCCAGCCAGCGATGGAGGAGCCGTCGAAAGCGTGGCCGCGTTCGAACCATTCGTCAGCATCTTCCAGCAGAACGTGTGCCGGGATGGTAACGTGTTGTTCTTTGCCACGGGTATCAGTAAAGCGCAGGTCTACGAACTTGACGTCGTTTTCTTGAATCAGCTTGACTACGTCTGCAACCGCCATGAATGTTCTCCTAAAGGCAACGTGCATCGAAAGCAATATTGCTTGATAAAGATGGTACGCCTCACTGGAAGCATGAAGCGTGCCAGGCTACGAACACTAATGTAATCATTGTGTCACAGGGCTTGGTGCACGGCTAGTTGTTATCAATGCACCAAATCAATGCAATGCACCGTGCAGTTGCACCATGTTTGTGCATTGCGCGGGTGAGTGGTGATTCAGACCCTGCCAGCATCGTGGCATGGCCCTATTACAAAGAAAGGAAAGCAATGGACCAGAGCGATTTGATCCTGCAAACGGCCGCCGAGCGTGCGGCAGCCCAGCAACTGCCTTATCAGGGCGCGCTTACCCCGCCCGAGGCACACTATCTGGCCCAGCATCTGCCGGGGGCCGTGCTGGTGGATGTGCGCAGTGCGGCGGAATGGCAGTTTGTCGGCGTGGTGCCCGGTGCCTTGCGCATTGAGCTGCGCAGCTTCCCCGGCATGCAAGTCAATGCGCAGTTTGTCGAGCAGCTGCAAGCCGCCGTCGACAAGCAGGCTGTCCTGTTACTGATGTGCCGCAGCGGTGTGCGCTCGCACGAGGCGGCCACGCAAGCCCGCGCCGCCGGTTATACCCGGGTTTACAACGTGCTGGAGGGGTTCGAGGGGGACAAGGATGAGCACGAGCATCGTGGCCAGCTGACTGGCTGGAAGGCACATGGCCTGCCCTGGGTGCAGGGCTGAGCCAGCGCTGAATTGTTGGGACAGGGGTATTGACCGGTTGATGTTTATGACGTTACACGGCAAAGTGCTACCTCAGCAGATGAACCGCACGACGCGGAAGCACCACAGGAATCCAAGAAAGCTGATCATGATCAACCGTTACGCCGTCATCGGTAACCCCGTTTCCCATAGCCAGTCGCCGTTTATCCACAGCGAATTCGCCAGCGCCACCGGTGAATCCATCCAGTACGAAAAGCTGTTTGCCGAGCTGGGCAAGTTCGACGAAGTGGTCGGTGAATTTGTCCGGGCCGGTGGTCTGGGCCTGAATGTCACCCTGCCGTTCAAGGGCGATGCCTACCGCATGGCGCAGGAAGTCACCGAGCGTGCCCGCGCCGCAGAGGCGGTGAACACCCTGACTTTCCGCGATGGCAAAGTCTATGGCGACAATACCGATGGCGTGGGCCTGGTGCGCGACATCGTGGAAAACCTGGATTTCCCGATGGAAGGCAAGAGCATCCTGATCCTGGGTGCCGGCGGTGCCGTGCGTGGCGTGCTGGAACCCATCCTGGAGCAGAAGCCGGCCAAGGTGACCATTGCCAACCGCACGCTGATCAAGGCGGAAGCCATTGCCCACCACTTTGCCCCCTGGGGCGAGGTGGTCGCCAGTGGTTACGAGGCGCTGGAAGGCAAAACCTTCGACATCATCATCAATGGCACCTCCACCAGCCTGCATAACGAAATCCCGCCGCTGCCGGCCAATATTTTCACCGCACGCACCCTGGCATACGACATGGTGTACAGCAAGGGTCTCACCCCTTTCCTGAAGCGTGCCCAGAGCGAAAACGCCGGCATGCTGGCCGATGGCCTGGGCATGCTGGTGGAACAGGCGGCCGAGTCCTTTCATATCTGGCGCGGTGTGCAGCCGGATACCCGCAAGGTCACCAATATGCTGAGGGAAGTGCTGGCCTGATCCGATGCGTCTCTTCCTGAAAATCATGGCGGTCCTGGTGGCCGCCATTGTGTTGTACAACCTGTGGATTCTGGGGCATGTGGTGTACTGGCGAGACCACAATCCCGAAGCCAGTGCCTTCATGAACGAACAGCTGGCCAAGCTGCAGGAGGATGACCCCAATGCCGAATTGCGGCAGAAGTGGGTGGGCTATGGCCAGATTTCACCCAATCTCAAGCGCGCGCTGATCGCGGCGGAAGATGCCAAATTTGCCGACCACGAAGGTTTCGACTGGGATGGCATCGAGGCGGCTTTCGAGAAAAACCTGAAGCAGGGCCATATTGTGGCCGGTGGCTCCACCATCAGTCAGCAATTGGCGAAGAACCTGTTCCTGTCCAGCAAGAAAACGCCCTGGCGCAAGCTGGAAGAGGCCGCTATTACCGTGATGCTGGAAAAGGTGCTGGATAAGCGTCGTATCTTCGAGATCTACCTCAATGTGATCGAGTGGGGTAATGGGGTGTTCGGTGCCGAGGCCGCGGCCCGTTATTACTTCCACACCAGTGCCGCGCGGCTGTCCGCCGGTCAGGCCGCCAAATTGGCCGCCATGGTGCCCAATCCGCGCTATTACGACGAGCATCGCAATGCGCCTGGCCTGATGAAGAAAACCCGCATCATCCAGCGGCGCATGCAGTACGCCGACCTGCCTTAAGCCACCGTACAGCAGCTGCCCCCGGCTGGAAGGCCAGGGGTGGCTCATGTTACAATTCCACTTCTGTTTATCCGTTCTGCCCTGCTGTAAAGGCAGGGTATTGCACATGGACTTACCCAGTTATCCCATAGCCGCTGGCTTTCCCCTGTTTTGTCGTTGATTCCCGCCGTCCCGACCGTGTAGCCCAGTCTCCGTCGCCGCGGCGGAAGGAGTTGTGCTTGACGGTTATCGAAAAAAAACAAACTGCCGAACGATTAAGTGAAAGCCTGGCCGAGGTGCAAAGGCTGATCGGCTTGCATCAGACCCATGACGCACTGGCGCAGGCTGATTCCGATGCGCTGTCAGCCTTGCAGCAACGGCTGCAAAGCCTGCATCCGGCGGACATCGCCTATATTCTGGAAGCCCTGCCGCTGCAAGAGCGCCTGCTGGTATGGCAGCGTGTCAAGATTCAGCAGGATGGCGATATCCTGCTGGAAGTTTCCGATGCGGTACGGGAAACGCTGATCGACTCCATGGCCCCGGACGAACTGGTCGCCGCCGTGCGCCAGCTGGATACCGACGAGCTGGCCGAACTGGCCGGCGACCTGCCGCGACAGGTGGTCTACGAAGTGATGGGCGAACTGGACGAGGCCGAGCGTGAGCAGCTGCAATCCGCACTGTCCTATCCGGAGGGCTCGGTCGGTGCGCTGATGGACTTCGAACTGGTGAAAATCCGTGCCGATGTCAGTTGCGAAGTGGTGTTGCGCTATTTGCGGCGTTTTGACGAGCTGCCACATCAGACCGACAAGATTTTCGTGCTGGACGCCGCAGAGGCGCTGTGTGGCGTACTGCCCTTGCGCAGCCTGCTGGTGGCAGATCCGGAGCGGATGGTGTCCGAGGTGATGGCGACCGAAGTCGTGTCCTTTCAGCCGGAGGATGAAGCGCGCGATGCCGCGCTGGCTTTCGAGCGTTACGACCTGGTTTCGGCGCCGGTGGTCGACGAGCGTGGCGCGCTGATCGGCCGGCTGACGGTGGATGAAATGGTCGACGTCATGCGTGAGGAGTCGGACAGCGAAGTACTGAATCTGGCCGGCCTGAAGGAAGAAGAAGACCTGTTCGCCCCGGTGGTCGATTCGGTAAAGAACCGCTGGGCCTGGCTGGCCATCAATCTGTGTACTGCTTTTGTCGCCTCGCGCGTGATCGGTGCATTCGAGCAGTCCATCAACCAGCTGGTGGCGCTGGCCGCACTGATGCCGATTGTGGCCGGTATTGGCGGCAACTCCGGCAACCAGACCATCACCATGATTGTGCGCGCCCTGGCCATGGGGCAGATGCAGGTCGGTCAGGCCTGGCGGCTGTGGCGCAAGGAGCTGGGGGTCAGCATCATCAATGGACTGGTCTGGGGTGGGGCCATCGGCCTGATCGCCTGGGCGCTGTACGGACGGCTGTCGCTGGGATTGGTCATGCTGGCGGCCATGACACTCAACCTGATGCTGGCGGCCACCATGGGTGTGCTGATTCCTTCGCTGATGCAAAAAATGGGGCGAGACCCGGCGCTGGGTTCCAGCGTGCTGATCACCGCCTGCACCGATTCCGGTGGCTTTTTCATTTTCCTTGGCCTGGCCACCCTTTTCCTGCTTTGATGATGAATCATGCTGACACTTGAACAGGCACTGCGCTGCCATTCCCTGCCACGTCTTGAAGCACGCATGCTATTGCAGCATGTCCGACCTGGTTTGACTCATGCCCGCATGATTGCGGACCCGGACCTGCCGCTCACGGAAGACGAAGCCGAGTGTTTCAAGCAGTTGGCGCAGCGTCGCCTGCAAGGCGAGCCCATGGCCTATTTGCTGGGTGAGCGCGAGTTTTATGGCCGCTGCTTCCGTGTCAGCCCGGCGGTACTGATTCCACGCCCGGAAACCGAACATCTGGTCGAGGCTGCCTTGGCCAGGCTGGGGCCGGCACCGGCGCAGGTAGTTGACCTGGGCTGCGGCAGCGGTGCCATTGCCGTCACCCTGGCACTGGAAGCACCGGCATGGCAGGTGCAGGCCGTTGATTTGTCGCCGGCTGCACTTGAGGTCGCCCGTGGCAATGCGGAACAGCTGGGCGCCGTGGTGCATTTTCATCAGGGGAGCTGGTATCAGCCACTGGGGGGGCAGGAGGGTTTTGACCTGATTGTTTCCAATCCGCCTTATATCGAACAGCATGATCACCATCTGGCCGAGGGCGATGTGCGCTTTGAGCCACGCATGGCGCTGACCGACGAAGATGACGGTCTGAGCTGCCTGCGCGAGATCATTGCCGGTGCCCCGGCACGTCTGAAGACGGGAGGCTGGCTGATGCTGGAGCATGGCTTTGATCAGGGCGATGCAGTGCGCCAATTGCTGCTGGCTGCCGGCTTGCAGCAGGTGGCGACGCTGCCTGACCTGGCCGGCCTGGACCGCGTCAGCATGGGGCAGCTGGCGGGCTGATGGGCAGAGGCTTGTCCCTTGCCGCGGTATGGCTCGCCTCTGCCGTTGATCAGGCTTTTATTGGCGAATCAATCGAGCTTGCTTGCCCTGCATCAAAGGGATGAGCTAATTACAGCGGCATGCTGGCGCCTGCGCTGCGCAAGCCGGGCTGGGCTGCCATGGTGGAAGCGGGCCTGAAATGAAAACAGGCGTAGTCCTTGTCCTGCAAGCAGGACTCGGACTGCGCCTATTGCTGGCACAGATCAGACCGGCAGCTGCCGGTCGTCATGGCTTAGTGGTGGTGGCCGTGGGCACCGTGTACATGGCCGTGGCTGAGTTCTTCAGCGGTGGCGGCACGTACTTCGGTTACCTTGGCAACAAAGCGGATGGTCTGGCCAGCCAGCGGATGGTTGGCATCCACAATGGCCTTGCCGTCAGCGATGTCGGTCACGCGGAACAGCAGCACGTCGCCGGTTTCCGGATCGTCGGCTTCGAACATCATGCCGACCTCAACGTCTGCCGGGAACACGTCCAGATCTTCGACGCGGACCAGTTCTTCTTCCGGATCGCCGAAGGCGTCGTCCGGTGTCAGCTTGACGTCCACGGAGTCGCCAACTGCCTTGCCGTGCAGAGCCTCTTCCACCAGCGGGAAGATGCCATCATAGCCACCGTGCAGGTAGGCAATCGGTTCTTCGGTTTTGTCGAGGAGAGTATTCTCCGCGTCGAACATCTCGTAGTGGAGGGTGACGACGGTATCTTTGGCGATTTGCATCAGAAATTGTCCGGGATGAAATGAAAAATCTTGACAGGGCAGGGAGCGCGAGACTTCCTTCTCCTGCAAGGAATGGTGCGGAACAGCCGCTTGAACGTATTGTAAACCATAGAAGGGCCTGCAAGCCCGTGAAACTGCCATGAAACCGATGACATTGCTGGGTGGACTCACCCCTGAACAATTTCTTAATGAATACTGGCAAAAAAAGCCGCTGCTGATTCGTGGCGCGCTGACCGATGTGGGGCCGCACGTTGATTTCAAATGCCTGTCCGAACTGGCGATGCAGGACGATGTTGAATCGCGCCTGATCGAAAACCGTAACGGCAAATGGCATCTGGAACGCGGCCCCTTCCGTCCCGCCCGTTTCCGCAAGCTCGGAGAAACCGACTGGACCATTCTGGTGCAGAACGTCAATCATCACTTGCCGCATATCGACAAAATCCTGTGGCAATTCGATTTCATTCCCTTTGCCCGGCTGGATGACCTGATGATCAGCTATGCCCCGCCGGGGGGCACGGTTGGCCCGCACTTCGATTCCTACGACGTGTTCCTGTTACAAGTGGGAGGGCGCAAGCGCTGGCAAATCTCCTCCCAGGCCGATGATGATTTCATCCCGGATGCCCCCATCCGGGTATTGCAGGATTTCCGCGTGGAAGAGGAGTTCGTGCTCGAGCATGGCGACATGCTCTATTTGCCGCCCAAGTGCGCACACTATGGCGTGGCACTGGAGCCCGGCATGACTTATTCCATCGGCTTCCGTGCCGCGCCGACGCAGGAACTGGCCACACAATTCCTGGTGTATTTGCAGGATCGCATCTGCCTGGAGGGGCGCTATGCCGACCCGGAATTGCAGCGACAGTCCGATCCGGCGCGCATCAGCGACGAGATGGTGGACAAGGTCAGCCAGATGCTCAGCCAGATCAGCTGGGACAAGCAGGTTGTCAGCGACTTCCTCGGCCATTACCTGACCGAACCCAAAGCGCATGTGTTCTACGATGCGCCGGAAGATGAGCTGGACGAAGACGAGTTTGCCGCTGCCCTGGGGGAGAAGGGGATCGAGCTGGACCGCAAGAGCCTCATCCTGTTCCGTCATGGAATGTTCTATTGCAATGGTGAGCTTCTCGAAATCGAACCGGATGATGTTGCTGTGTGGCAACAGTTTGCCAATCAGCGTCGCTTGTCGGCTGCCGACATCAGGCCGTCGTTATTGGATCAGCTGTACCAAGGATACTTAACTGGTTATTGGCATTTTCCGCAGTCTGTAGCAAAATAACCACATCAGATGTTCAAATGTACACATAGCAAGGCTGCTACCCTGCTGCGATTGGCGTTCAAACGTCTATTTTGCCGGGAATGCTGCATTGCGGGAGGTTGCGGTGGGGGTGGTGGCGTTTTTGCTAGCTTGCCCCCCTACACAGCAATTTTTTTCGTGATACAATTTGCGCACTGAAAGATTTTCAGTCGCCCAGTCATTTCCAAAACAGCTTGGGCGATTAAATTGACGTCTTGTTAACTTATCTTTAAAGGTCAAGAAAAAATGAAACAGTCGCTCCTCGTTGCTGCCCTGCTGGCCGTTGCTCTGTCCGCTTGCGGTAAGAAGGCTGATGCTCCGGCTGAAGCTTCCGCTCCTGCTGTTGAAGCTTCCGCTCCGGCTGCTGACGCTTCCGCTCCGGCTGCTGACGCTTCCGCTCCGGCTGCTGACGCTTCCGCTGCTGCTGCTTCCGCTCCGGCTGCTTCCGCTGCTCAGTAATTCAGCGCGAAAGCACCAAAAACCGGCCTCGGCCGGTTTTTTTACGCCCATGTTCCGCAGAAGATGTGTATCACTGCCGGAGCAGGCAAGAAAAAAGCCCGCTTGTGCGGGCTTTTGTCTAGGAATGTACTGGCTTTACTGCAGTTCAGTCTGAAGCTTGGACAGGACCGATTTGGCAAAGCTGTCGGACAGCTGCTTGCCTTGCTTGTCCTGTACGGCAAGAGTGCTCAGGCCATTGCCGACATCCTTGACCAGGATGCGGTATTCCGGCCCGGTGGGGCTGCTCTTGTCGTCGGCTTCCTTGCTCTTCCAGAAGGCCAGGCTGGACCAGAAACCACCGCTGGAGCTGCCGTCGTTCTTGTCCAGCTCGCCCTTGGCAGGCTTCACATAGTAAATGCCTTGCGAGCGATCGCGGTCGTTGACCACCAGGCCGATACGATCGAGAGCCAGGCCCACACGGCGCCATGCACGGTCGAAGCTGTCGTTGATGTTCAGCTTGCCATCCACAATCGCTTCTTTGGGCTTGTCTGCCGCAAGCTGGGTTTGCTTGAGGGCTTCCTTGGCCTTCTCTTCGGTAATGCCCATGCGGATCATGAAACGACCCAGCAGCTCGGCTTCCAGATTCGGGTCAACCGGACGCGGTTGCCACATGGTGTCCGATTTGCCTTCGTTGATGAAGGTTTCGTACATGCCGCGGTGCGAGAAGTAGATTTCGGTACCGTTGGCAGTTTTTTCCAGACGGATGCGGAATTTGTCACGCTCCGGAGTCGACATCGCACCACCCAGGCCAACGGTTTCCATCAGCTTGCGGATGCCGTCTGCCGGCAGCTTGGCACGGTTTTCGGCCCAGTCGGTTTCCATGATGCCGAGGTCAGGCTCTTCTGTCTTGATGACAAAACCGTTTTCCTGCCAGAAGGCTTTCAGTACCGGCCACAGTTCGGCGGGCGACTTGCCCTGCACGGCGAGCCAGCGTTGGGTGCCGGCACGCTCCATGGTGATATTGTCGATACTCTTGATGGCGACCGTTTCGTTCGTTACCGGCTGTGCTGCTACCTGCTGCGCGGCGGCGGCATTGCTGCTGTTGGCCAGTGCCGATGCACTGCCGGTGGCCGGAATCACATACTTGTTCTGGATTTGCGGTGCAGTCAGGTCTGGTGGTACTTCCAGCGAGTTACCCAGCTTGGGCGGCTCGGCGGACTTGTAGTCCAGCTTCTTTTCCAGCGGATTGGAGGTGCTGCAACCGGCGAGGATGCCGGTTGCCAGCAGAATCGCGGCAGGCGCGCTTCGTTTCATGCGGACTCCCTTGTCGTCAGGGGATTAGATGAGTTCAGCCTGCTTCATGGCGGCGGTCAGCTGCGGGCGCAGGCTTTCCGACATCACATGAAGGGGCAGGCGGATGCCGTCGGGGATCAGGCCCAGCTCTTGCAGTACCCATTTGGCCGGAATCGGATTGGGTTCGGCAAACAGCTGCTTGTGCAGACCCTGCAACTTGTCATTCAGCTGGCGAGCCAGCACGGTGTTGCCGGCGATGGCTGCAGCACACATCTGGCTCATCAGTTTCGGTGCCACATTGGAGGTGACCGAAATCACGCCATTGCCGCCGCACAGCATGAAGGCC
>NZ_JAELTZ010000072.1:0-13760 GCF_016429115.1 Aquitalea sp. ASV15
GGTTATAGCTGTTCAGGTAGAGCTTGAACGATTTGGATTCGATCAGGTTGGGGCTGTCGGCCGGAATGCGGAAGGTGGCAATGCCCACCTGCGGCTTGCCGCGTGCATTCAGCCAGGACAGCTCGAAGCCGGTCCAGATATCCACCCCGGCAAAGGGCAGCGCCTGTTCATCCACGCCGATTTCATCGCGCTTCATCTGGCGCGGAATGGGAAACAGCAGGCTGGCGTCGTACTGGTCCTGATAGCTGACGGTCTTGCCTAGCGGGGACTGTTCCGGTGACATGGCTTGGGGTTGCATAAAGACTCCAGTCAAAACGGGATCAATGTTCACGGCGCATGAACTGGCGCGGGCGGAAGCCCAGCGCAAACAGCATGGCAAAATAAGTGATGGCGCCGGCCACCACCAGCAAGGTCAGCCAGCATACGCGTTGCCAGGCGTGGCCGTCCCAGTGGATGGGCAGCAGCCATTGCAGTGCCAGCAATACGGCGGCCATGGCCAGGATGGCCAGGGCCATCTTGCCAAGAAAGCTGCTCCAGCCGGCTTGCGGCTGGTAGATCTTGCGTTTGAGCAGGGTGGACAGCAGCAGGCTGGCGTTCAGGCAGGAGGCCAGGCCGATGGAGAGCGCCAGCCCGGCATGCTTGAGCGGGAAGACAAAGGCCAGGTTCATCAGCTGGGTGCAGCCCAGGGTGATCAGCGCAATGCGCACCGGCGTCTTGATGTCCTGGCGCGCATAAAAGCCCGGTGCCAGCACCTTGACCAGAATCAGCCCCAGCAGGCCAAACGAATAGGCAATCACCGCCTGCTGCGACATCAGCGCATCGTGGGCGGTAAAGCGGCCATACATGAACAGGGTGGACAGCAAGGGGCCGGACAGCAGTCCCAGGCCCACGGTGGCCGGTACTGCCAGCAGCAGTGACAGGCGGATGCCCCAGTCCAGCAACACGCTGAATTCGCTGTCGGACTTGCTGGCGGCATGCTTGGACAGCGAGGGCAGCAGGATGGTGCCCAGCGCCACGCCCAGCACACCAGAGGGGAATTCCATCAGCCGGTCGGCGTAATACATCCACGACACGCTGCCGGTGGGCAGGAAGGAAGCAAAGGTGGAGTTGATCAGCAGCGAAATCTGCGCCACCGATACCCCGAAAATGGCCGGGCCCATCTGGCGGATCACCCGCCATACCGCGGCATCCTTGAAGTCGAAGATGGGCATGGTGAGCATGCCGATCTGCTTGAGGAAGGGCAGCTGCCATACCAGCTGGATCAGCCCGCCGACAAACACCGCCCAGGCCATGGCCATGATGGGCGGGTGAAAGCTGTGGGTGAAAAACAGCGCAAACACGATGAAGCTGAGGTTGAGAAAAGTGGGGGTGAAGGCCGGAATCGAGAACCTGCCCCAGCTATTGAGAATGCTGCCGGTCATCGACGACAGCGAAATGAAAAAGATATAAGGAAAGGACACGCGCAGGATGTCGGCAAACAGCGCGGCCTTGGCCGGTTCGCGGTAAAAGCCGGGGGCGGAAATCCACATGATGGCCGGTGCAGCCAGCATGCCGATGGCGGTGACCAGCAGTAGTACCGAGCCCAGCACGCCGGTGACCTTGGCCACGAATTCGCGCGTTTCGGCCTCGGTTTTCTGGTTCTTGTATTCGCCCAGAATGGGGACGAAAGCCTGGGAGAACGCCCCTTCGGCGAACAGGCGGCGCAACATGTTGGGAATCTTGAAGGCGGCATTGAAAGCATCTGCCGCCATGCCGGCGCCAAAGACGCGGGCGATAAGGGTGTCGCGGACCAGGCCGAGAATGCGCGACACCATGGTCATGCTGCTGACTGCAGCCAGAGCCTTGAGCAGGTTCATTTATTGGGGGGAGGGCGGGTTGAGCAAGCCGGCTAGTTTACGCTGGCGGGTTTATTGTTGCAAAACCTGAGTTTAAGGCTTAGAATCGCGGGTTTCAGATTCCGCTCATCAGGAGAAAGATTCATGGCTAACAGCGCACAAGCTCGCAAGCGTGCACGCACAGCCCTTAAGCAGCGCGCGCATAACGCCAGCCTGCGTACTGCGTTCCGTACTGCAGTAAAGAAAGTGCTCAAGGCAATTGAAGGTGGTGACAAGGCTGCGGCCAAGGTTGTGTTCCACGCTTCCACCAAAGTAATCGATCGTATCGCTGACAAAGGCGTGTTCCACAAGAACAAGGCTGCTCGTCACAAGAGCCGTCTGTCTGCTCAGATCAAGGCCATGGCCTGATCCCAGCCCAGCGCTGACGAATACGCAAAAAGGCCCCGCAACTGCGGGGCCTTTTGTGTTTGCCGCGCCGGCGCAGCCACAGGGGTGTTGCGCCATTGCCACGACCCGTGCTTCAGCCTAGCAGGGCAAAGGCCTGGCTGGCCATTTCCCCTTCTTCGTCGGTAGCCAGTACGTAGGCATGATGCAGGCTGTCGCTGCTGGTCAATTGCCGGGCATGGGCCAGATTGGCCGCGTGATCGGCGGCAAAGCCCAGCCAGCCCAGCTGGCCCAGCACGCGGCCACGGACTTCTGCCGAATGCTCGCCGATGCCGGCGGTAAAGATGATGGCGTCCAGTCCCTTCATGGCAGCGGCCAGCGAGGCAATTTCGCGCACGATGCGGTAGCAGAACAGCTCCACCGCCTCACGCGCGGCCGGCAGGCTGCTGGCCAGCAGCTCGCGCATGTCGGCGGACAGACCGCCGGATACGCCCAGCAGGCCGGAATTCTTGTACAGCTCGCGCCGCACCTCGCCCACGCCCATGCCTTCGTGCTCCATCCAGTACAGCACCACTTCCGGGTCCAGATAACCCGGACGGGTGCCCATCATCAGGCCATCTACGGCAGAAAAACCCATGCTGGAGGCCACGCTGCGGCCTTGCTGGATGGCGCAGGCACTGGAGCCGCTGCCCAGATGGCACACCACTACCCGCGCATCGGCCAGCCCCAGGCTGGCCAGCTTGCGGGTGATCGAGGCATAGGACAGACCGTGAAAGCCGTAGCGGCGCACGCCTTCCTCATGCCAGTGGCGGGCAATGCCGAAGCGGGTGGCCACCTCGGGCTGGCTGGCGTGAAAGGCGGTGTCGAAGCAGGCCAGCTGCGGCAGCGTGGGGTCGAGTGTGCGGAAGGCAGCGATCACCTGCAGGCTCACCGGCTGGTGTAGCGGGGCCAGTGGAATAAAGGCTTCCAGTGCCTGGCAGCTGTCTTCATCCAGCCGGGTGACGGCGTGGAAGCGGCTGCCGCCATGCACCACCCGATGCACCACGGCGGCGACGGCGATGCCGTGATCGGCCAGGGTATTGATCATGGCGGCCACCGCCGCTGCGCGGCTGTCATCGCCCAGCTCGCGCTCTTCCAGCTGCTGGTGCAGGGTGTCGTGCAGGCTGAGGCTGGTGTGCTTCTGGCCGAAGTGATCGATCAGGCCGCGCATCAGCAGGGCGCCGCCATCCATGGCGTAGGCGCGGAACTTGAGGGTGGAGGAGCCGGCGTTGACGGCGATCAGGGCCTTGATCACTGGCTGGCTCCACGGCGGCGATGGGCCAGGACATTGGCCACGGCGGCGGAGGCCAGGCGGCCGGTGGCGTCTTCGGCGCGGCTGGTCAGCACAATCGGCACGCGTGCGCCCATCACGATGCCGGCGGAGGAGGCCGCGGCCAGGTAGGTGAGCTGCTTGGCCAGCATATTGCCGGATTCCAGGTCGGGCACCAGTAGGATGTCCGGGTCGCCAGCCACTTGCGACACGATGCCCTTGGTGTCGGCGGCCTCATGCGAAATGGCGTTGTCGAAGGCCAGCGGGCCATCCAGCAGGGCGCCCTTGATCTGGCCACGGTCGGCCATCTTGCACAGCGCGGCGGCATCCAGCGTGGCGCGCATGGCCGGGTTGATGGTTTCCACCGCGGCGAGAATGGCCACCTTGGGGCAGGCGATGCCCAGGGCGTGGGTCAGGTCGATGGCGTTCTGGCAGATGTCGCGCTTGGTCATCAGGTCGGGTTCGATGCTGATGGCGGCATCGGTGATGAACAGATAACGCGGGTAGCTTTCCACCTTCATGATGAAAACATGGCTGATGCGGCGGTCGGTACGGATGCCGGTGTTGCGGGCCAGCACTTCCGTCATGAATTCGTCGGTATGCAGGCTGCCCTTCATCAGGATGTCGGCATAGCCGTCACGCACCAGCTTGACCGCCTGTTCGGCCGAGGCATGGCTGTGCGGGGTGTCGATCACTTCGTAGCGCGAGAGGTCGACATCCAGTTCTTCGGCCAGCTTGTTCAGGCGGCTGCGCGGGCCGATCAGGATGGGCGTGGCAATGCCGTGCTCGGCCGCTTCCACCGCCCCCAGCAGCGCCTCGCGGCTGCAGGGGTGGGCCACGGCCATGGGCAGCGGACCCTGATTGGTCGCTTGTTGCAGGATATCGTCAAATGCTTTGTCATCGCGGGTCATGGATGGTCTCCGGGCGCGAACGGGAAAGGGGATTGGCCAGCTTGCGCTGGCCGCCGTGGCATCAGGCCATGATGTGATGGCCGCCATCGACATAGATGGTCTGGCCGGTGAGGCTGCGGGCTGCATTGGAAATGAGGAAGGCGCAGGTCATGCCCACGTCTTCGATGTCCACCAGCTTGTTTTGCGGCGCACGGGCGATGGCATCGTCGATCAGCTGGTCGAAGTGGGCAATGCCGGAGGCGGCACGGGTCTTGAGCGGGCCGGGCGATACGGCATGCACGCGGATGCCCTTGTGGCCCAGTTCGCTGGCCATATAGCGCGACACGCTTTCCAGCGCGGCCTTGACCGGTCCCATCATGTTGTAGTTTTCCACCACTTTGTCCGCGCCGTAGTAGCTCATGGTGATCAGCGAGCCGCCATCTTTCATCAGCGGTTCGGCATGGCGTGCCATTTCCACGAAGGAGTAGCACGATACATGCATGGCTTGCTGGAAACCTTCGCGCGAGCAGTCGACGACGCGGCCGTGCAGGTCGTCCATCGGGCAGAAGGCGATGGAGTGAATGAGGAAGTCCAGCTTGCCCCAGTGTTGCTCGATATTGGCGAACACCTCTTGCATCTGGCCCGGCTGCTCCACGTCCAGCGGCATCACCAGCGGGGCTTCCAGCTTGTCAGCCAGCGGGCGGACGTATTTTTCCGCCTTGGCATTCAGGTAGGTGACGGCGACTTCCGCCCCCAGTTCGCGCAGCACGCTGGCGCAGCCGTAGGCGATGCTGTTTTCGTTGGCAATGCCGACAATCAGGCCTTTTTTGCCATTGATGATATTGCGGATGCTATCCATATAGTCCTCTGGTAAAACCATTTTTCAAGTAGGTCGATGTCATCGTGGCAGCGTGATGTTGCGAGTGCGTGAAAACAGCATTTTTGTATTGCGGCGACAGTCGGATATAATCGAAGGTTTGTGGGTAAGCGACTTGTGTTTGCCTTCTCTGACCGCACTTTGCATCATAGGTCAGGGCCACGCGTTTATTGTGCACTGCAGTAAAAGCGTATTGTGCACTGTAGCAAAAATACGCCATTTATGCCATTTAGATGATGGTTGGAGTGAAATATGCCGATCTACGAATACCGCTGTACTGCCTGTGGCGCAGCCAAGGAACATCTGCAGAAAATGAGCGATGATCCCATCGCCCAGTGTCCGGCCTGTGGCAGTGCCGACTATCACAAGCAACTGTCTGCTGCCGGCTTCCAGCTGAAGGGTTCCGGCTGGTATGAAACCGACTTCAAGAACAGCAGCTCCGGTGGAGGTGGCCACAGCTGCGGCAATGGTTCTTGCGGCGGCGGGTGCGCTTAACACCCCATGACACAAATCAAAATGACCGTACGGGGCTACCTGGTGGCCGGCCTGCTGATCTGGCTGCCGCTGGGTATCACCCTGTGGGTGCTGAACCTGATCATCGGTTCGCTGGACCAGACCCTGAACCTGCTGCCGCACGAGTGGCGGCCCGAGCAGCTGTTCGGCTTCCGCATACCCGGTCTGGGTGTGGTGTTCGCCTTCCTGATGCTGCTGGGCACCGGCATGTTGGCCGCCAATGTGCTGGGGCAGCGCCTGGTGGATTTCTGGCACGGGCTGCTGTCGCGCACGCCTTTCGTCAAATCCATCTACAACAGCGTCAAGCAGGTCAGCGACACGCTGCTGTCGGATTCCGGCCAGGCTTTCAAGAAGGCGCTGCTGGTGCGCTGGCCGCATCAGGACGCCTGGACGGTAGCCTTCCAGACCGGTTCCCCGGCACCGCAGGTGCTGGCGGAAATGGGCGAGGAAGAACATGTCAGCGTTTATGTGCCGACCACGCCTAACCCGACTTCCGGCTATTTCATCATGGTGCCCAAGCGTGACACACGCGAATTGACCATGAGTGTGGACGACGCGCTGAAATACGTGATCTCCATGGGGGTGGTGGTACCCAATCCACCGCCGCAGGAGCTGCGCTCCCGCCGGCAGGACGAATCCAATCGCCAGGGCTAGGCAATCCAGCGTCTGGCCCGGCTGTGCACTGAACGACATTCAGACTTACCAATACAGAATTCAATACTAAGGGTTACCCGATGCGTACCGACTACTGCGGACTTATTGACAAGAAATACCTCGGCCAGACCGTCACCGTGAAAGGTTGGGCGCATCGTCGCCGCGACCACGGTGGCGTGATCTTCATCGACCTGCGCGACCGCGAAGGCCTGGTGCAGGTGGTGATCGACCCGGATACCCCGGAAGCCTTCAAGCTGGCCGACAGCAGCCGCAATGAGTACGTGCTGGCCATTACCGGCATCGTGCGCGAGCGCCCGGCCGGCACCGCCAACAGCAAGATGATTTCCGGCGAAATCGAAATCCTGGCCAAGGAAATCGAAATCCTCAACACCGCCGCCACGCCGCCCTTCCAGATCGACGACGAGAACATCTCGGAAAACGTGCGCCTGCTGAACCGCGTGATCGACCTGCGTCGCGCCCCGATGCAAAAGAACCTGCGCCTGCGCTACCGCGTGGCCATGGGCGTGCGTAACCACCTGGACAAGCAGGGCTTCATCGACATCGAAACCCCGATGCTGACCCGCTCCACCCCGGAAGGCGCCCGCGACTACCTGGTGCCGTCCCGCGTGCATCCGGGCGAGTTCTTTGCCCTGCCGCAATCGCCGCAGCTGTTCAAGCAGCTGTTGATGGTGGCCGGTTTCGACCGCTACTACCAGATCACCAAGTGCTTCCGTGACGAAGACCTGCGTGCCGACCGTCAGCCCGAATTCACCCAGATCGATATCGAAACCTCGTTCCTGAACGAGGACGAGATCATGGACATCACCGAAAACATGGCGCAGGAAATCTTCCGCGACGTGATGAATGTCGAGCTGGGCAAGTTCCCGCGCATGACTTACAACGACGCCATGTTCCTCTATGGCTCGGACAAGCCGGACCTGCGCGTGTCGCTGCAGTTCACCGAGCTGACCGACCTGATGAAGACCGAAGAATTCAAGGTCTTCCGTGGCGCGGCCGATATGCCGAATGGCCGCGTGGTCGCCCTGCGTGTACCGGGCGGTGCTGCCCTGTCGCGCAAGGAAATCGACGAATACACCCAGTTTGTCGGCATCTATGGTGCCAAGGGTCTGGCCTACATCAAGGTCAACGACAAGAGCAAGATCACCAACGACGAAACCAGCGGTCTGCAATCCCCGATCGTCAAGTTCCTGTCGGTGGCTGCGCTGGAAGAAATCATGGCGCGTACCGGTGCCGACAACGGCGACATCATCTTCTTTGGTGCCGACAAGGCCAAGGTGGTGAACGAAGCCATCGGCGCGCTGCGTATCAAGATCGGCCACGAACGTGGCGAGAAGGATGGTTACTTCGTGCGCGAATGGCGTCCGCTGTGGGTGGTGGACTTCCCGATGTTCGAACACGACGAAGAAGCCGACCGCTGGACCGCCTGCCACCATCCGTTCACCAGCCCGAAACCGGGTCATGAAGACCTGATGGACACCGATCCGGGTGCTTGCCTGGCACGTGCCTACGACATGGTGCTGAACGGTTGGGAAATCGGCGGTGGTTCGGTGCGTATCCACCGTGCCGACGTACAGGAAAAGGTATTCGCTGCGCTGAAGATCACCCCGGAAGAACAGCAGAACAAGTTCGGCTTCCTGCTGGACAACCTGAAATTCGGCGCACCGCCGCACGGTGGCCTGGCCTTTGGTCTGGACCGTCTGGTGACCCTGATGGCCGGTGCCGAGTCCATCCGCGACGTGATTGCCTTCCCCAAGACCCAGCGCGCCCAGTGTCTGCTGACCAACGCCCCGAATGCGGTGGACGACAAGCAGCTGCGCGAACTGAACCTGCGTCTGCGTCAGAAAGCCGAACCGGCTGCCTGAGCCTGACCCTGCCTGACATGGCCTGCAAAACGGACACCAAGGTGTCCGTTTTTATTTTTCTTGATAATTATCTGTGTACATATGTAAAATTATAATTCATTCAAGGAGAGCAAGATGACACAGGTCGCAGAAAACAAGGCCATTGTGGTGGAACGCACCCAGACCGGGGTGAAAATTGAAAAGCGCCTGCTCAAGGTATTGAAGGCGATGGCGGAATACCACGACATCACCCTGGGTGATTTGCTGGAAGGCATTGTGTTGCATGCCTTCGATGGCAAGGTGGCGTTTGGTGAGGAGTCGCTGGCGCGCATCCGCCAGCTCAAAGAGGTATATGGCCTGGAGCTGGATGCCAGTGCCAGTCACCGCCTGCAGGAGAAATCCTGACCGTGGCAAGCCAGGCCCAAGGGCCGGGTGGCTTGAAACCAAAGCCTGCCGCCCGCATCTGATAAGGATCGCCAGCAGGGCGAGTCGGCTATTGCGAAACTTTATCGACACGATATGGATTTACAATTGGCCGATGATGGGCGGGCTGTTTTATAAAGCCCCCGCATTCCGCAGCGTTTGCGCATCGCCCGATACCGCAAACGTTGTCATATCAAGAAACTCAAGGAGATCCGCATGGCCGTACTCGTTGGTAAGCAAGCACCGTTCTTCGCTGGTGAAAAAACCTTCTCCGCCGTTCTGGGCGATGGTCAGATTGTTGACAACTACTCCTTCCAGGAAGCCACTGCCGGCAAATACGCCGTGGTGTTCTTCTACCCGCTGGATTTCACTTTTGTTTGCCCGTCCGAGCTGATTGCCTTTGATCACCGTCTGGCCGAATTCAAGGCCCGCAATGTGGAAGTGATCGGCGTGTCCATCGACAGCCAGTTCACCCACGCGGCATGGCGCAATACCCCGGTGGAAAAGGGCGGTATCGGCCAGGTTGGCTACACCCTGGTGGCCGACATCCAGCACGAACTGTGCAAGGCTTTCGATGTGGAAGCCGATGGTGGCGTGGCCTTCCGCGGCTCCTTCCTGATCGACAAGGCCGGCGTGGTACAGCACCAGGTGGTCAACAACCTGCCGCTGGGCCGCAATGTGGATGAAATGATCCGCATGGTTGACGCGCTGCAATTCACCGAAGAACACGGTGAAGTATGCCCGGCTGGCTGGAACAAGGGCAAAAAGGGCATGAAGCCGAGCGCTGATGGCGTGGCTTCCTACCTGGCTGAAAACGCCGCCCAGCTGTAATCTTCCTGCTTGCGCTGCCGTCATGACGGCAGCAATCGGCATCCGGACCCCGCTTTCAGGCGGGGTTTTTGCATTGGGCCTGCTATACCGGAATAAACAGCGATAAACAGGTGGCCCATTTGCAATTGTCTTCATCGCGGGTAGAAACGGCAGTTCGCTTGCATGTGCTGCGCCTGACCGTTGATGCCCAGCCCTTTTCCATGATCGCCGCGGCCCTGCTGGCGCTGACCCTGCTCATGCATTCGCCCTGGCCTGCCGTGGCGGGCTGGTGGGGCTGCATGCTCTGTGCCCAGCTGTGTTATCGGCAGCTGCTGCTGCGTTTGTTGCAGCCAGACCGGATTGACCTGTCGCTCAGCCAGCGCGATTTCCTCTGCTTTTGTGGTGCCACCTTGTTGATCAGCCTGCTGTGGAGCTGTGCGCCATGGTGGCTGGTGGCCGACAATGATCCCTTGTACATGATGCTGGTGCTGCTGTGGCTGGCGGCCGTGGCCGCCGCCTATGCCGCCTATTTTTTCAGCGTGCGCCCCCTGTTTTACCTGGCGCTGCTGGTGCTGGTGCTGAGCGCCATGCTCAAGCTGTTGCTCAGCGGGGTGCCGGTGCTGTATCTGGCCGCGCTGTCCTGCCTGTTGTACGGCATGGCGCTGGTGGTGGTGATCTGGCCCTTGCACCGCATCATCCGCGACAGCTTTGTCGCACGCGATGAAAACGCTGCGTTGCTGAACGAGCTGGGGGCGCAGCAGCAGCAACTGGAGGCAGTCAATCTGCAGCTGGAAGAGCAGGGGCGCTTGCTGGATGAAGCCCTGGTCAAGGTGGAGGAGCTGGTGGCGCATGATCCGCTGACCGGCGCACTGAGCCGGCGTGCCATCCTGCTGCAGGGCGAGCGGCTGCTGGAGCAGGCCAGCCTGGCAGGGCAGCCTTTTTGTCTGGCCATGCTCGACCTGGACCATTTCAAGTCCATCAATGATGGTTTTGGCCATCTGGTGGGGGATGAGGTGTTGCGCCAGACCTGCCTGCTGCTGGGCGCCGAGCTGCGTGCCAGTGACAGCCTGGGGCGCTATGGCGGCGAGGAGTTCATGCTCTTGCTCAGCGGTGCGGAGCTGGCCCAGGCCCAGCCGCGGCTGGAGCAGATGCGGCTGCGCCTGCAGCAGCATGACTGGTCGGACTTGACCCGGCAGCGGCCGGTGACCGTTTCCATCGGCCTGGTGGCCTGGCAGGCCGGGCTGGATCTGCCACAACTGATCCGCCGTGCCGATGATCTGCTCTACGTGGCCAAGCGTGCAGGGCGCAACCGGGTGATGGTGGAGCAGACGGCAGCACTTGCCGAGAAAGGCCGCGCATGAAGCCCGTACTTCCCTTGTTGCAGGAGCAGGCCGGATGGCGTGAAGAGGCCGACCTGGTGCGTTACTTCATCGACATCGCCTATCGTTCCATTCTGGCGGTGGTATGCGGCCTGCCTGTTCTGGTCGCCATCATCTACCAGCATGCCCAGCCCTTGCATCTGGCCTTGTGGTTGCTGCTGTTCGGTCTGGTCGAGTGGCGGCTGTGGTGGGTGATCCGCCGCTTCCGCGCCGCCGATCTGCATCCGGGCAGCGTGTTCCAGCACTACACTGCGGTGCGTGATTGTCTGCTGGCCAATTGCCTGCTGTGGGGCGCCAGCATCTGGGTGATGGATTCGCATCAGCTGGATGATCCCTACCACCTGTTGCTGCTGCTGTGGTTGACCGGCATTTTTGCCTTGCTCTGCATCATGATGGCAGCGTGCCGGGATATCCATGCCCTGTTTTTTGCCACGTTCTGGGCGTATCCGCTGTGTAGTCTGCTGGTGCCTGGCCAGCGGCTGGAACTGATGATACTGGCCGGCCTGCTGCTGTATCTGGCGGCGCAGTGGCGTTTTCTCGGCCGTTTCCACCGTACCTTGTTCGATACCGTCAAACTGCGCCATGCCAATCAGAGCATGATGGAAAACCTGGTCGAGCTGCATGTGCAGGCGGCGGTCAAGCGCGAAAGACTGCAGCAACAGCAAAGGGAGCTGACCGAGGCGATTGCCGAGCGCCAGCGCTTGCTGGAATGCGATGCCCTGACCGGCTGCTACAACCAGCGCGCCTTGCGCCGCCAGCTGGATGCCCACGCCGCCGCCAGCGCCGCCAGCGGCCGCGAATGGGCGCTGGCGATGCTGGATCTGGATCATTTCAAGCAGGTGAATGACAGCTTTGGTCATCAGGCGGGCGATGCAGTGTTGCAGCAACTGGTGCAGCAGTTGTCCAGCCTGCTGCCGCCGGGGCTGGAGCTGTTCCGTTATGGTGGCGAGGAGTTTGTCATCCTGGCTGCCGGGCTGGCCGAGGCTGAGCTGGCCGCCGCGCTGGATGACATCCGCCACACACTGGCCACGGCACGCTGGGAAGCGTTACCGGCCAGCTGGCAACAAACCGTGTCGGCCGGGGTGGTGGCCTGCCAGCCCGGAGACCCGGTCAATCACAGCCTGCAGCTGGCCGACATGGCCCTGTATGCAGCCAAGCATCAGGGACGCAACCGGGTCTGTCTGGCCAGTGCCCTGGCCACCCCGCCACTGGAACGGTTCAGCCGTAGCGGCTAGGCGCGTTATTTCAGTGGCAGTTTGGCCTTGACCGTGTGCATCATGGTGGCTTGCACGCTGGCCACCGGGTGCAGGCCGTCCGGCTGGAACTTGCTGATGTCCGTGGCAAAGCCGGCCACCAGCAGCGGCACATAGGGCAGCTGGTTGCGTTTGGCTATGCTGTCGTATACCGCACGGAACTCCGCCGTATAGCGGGGGCCATAGTTGCTGGGCAGCGCCATGCCCACCAGCACCACCCGCGCTGCCGCCCGCCGCGACAGATTCACCATCTGTTGCAGATTGTCCTGTAGCCGGGACATGGGCAGGCCGCGCAGGCCATCGTTGGCTCCCAGCTCCAGAATCACGATATCCGGCTTGTGGCGGCGCAGGGCTTCCGGCAGGCGTGCCAGCCCGCCATCGCTGGTTTCGCCGGAGATGCTGGCATTGATAATCCGGTGTCGTGGCTCCAGATCCTGTTGTAGCAGGCTGACCCAGCCCTGGCCCGGTGCCAGTCCGTAGCCTGCCGACAGGCTGTCGCCCATCACCAGGATGGTGGCGGCAGAGGCCGGCAGTGCCAGCAGGGCGGCACACAGAACGCTAACAATGTTGACCATTGCAGAAGGCATATGACTCCAATCGATAACAAGGCAGTGCTGTCGGCGCAGAATCTGGCCAAACAGGTGGTGTTTAACGGCGAACCGCTGAATATCCTGCATGCGGCCAGCCTGTCCGTGGGTCCGGGCGAAAGTGTGGCCATTGTCGGTGCTTCCGGCTCCGGCAAATCCACCCTGCTGTCCTTGCTGGCCGGGCTGGACCAGCCCAGCAGCGGCGAAGTGGCCCTGTTCGGCCAGTCGCTGGCTGGCCTGAATGAAGATGGCAGGGCATTGCTGCGCAGGGACAAGGTGGGGTTTGTCTTCCAGAATTTCCAGCTGATGCCGCAACTGACGGCATTGGAAAACGTCATGCTGCCGCTGGAACTGGCCGGGCGCAAGGACGCGCGCGACAGTGCCAGCCAGATGCTGACGCATGTCGGCCTGGGGCAGCGGCTGCGGCACTACCCGCGCCACCTGTCCGGCGGCGAGCAGCAAAGGGTGGCGCTGGCGCGCGCCTTTGCCATCCATCCGGGCATCCTGTTTGCCGATGAGCCTACCGGCAATCTGGACGCGGCCACCGGCCGCCAGATCATCGACCTGCTGTTCCAGCTCAATAGCGAACAACACACCTCGCTGGTGTTGGTGACCCACGATAACGAACTGGCCAGCCGCTGCGATGCCATTTACCGCCTGGTGGATGGCCGCCTGAACGGAGCGCGGGCATGAGCTGGTGGAGCCGTCTGCTGCTGGCTGCCCGCTTTGTGCGGCGCGAAATCGTCTCCGGCGAACTGACCATTCTGGCGCTGGCCCTGCTGGTGGCGGTGACGGCACTGACCAGCGTGAGTTTTTTTTCCGACCGGGTCGAGCGTGCACTGACCACCCAGGCCACCCAGCTGCTGGCAGCCGATCTGGTACTCAATGGCAATCAGCCGGCACCGGCAGCCATTCGCCAGGAGGCGCAGCGGCGCGGGCTGCAGCTGGCCGACAATATCAGTTTCCCTTCCATGGTGTTTGCCC
>NZ_JAELTZ010000073.1:0-13266 GCF_016429115.1 Aquitalea sp. ASV15
GCTCAAGCTGTCCGGACTGCCATATCGCAAGCAGCCCGGCAGCATGCGCCGGGCGCCCAAGGGCAAGCTGCCTTATCTTGATGACGATGACCGGCGCGTGCCGGACTCCACGCTGATCCGCCTTTATCTGGCCGAGCAATATGGCATCAGCCTGGACGCCGGGCTGTCGGAGACTGACAAGGCGCTGGCCTGGAGCGTGGAATGCCTGTGCAGCGATCATCTGTACTGGTGCGTGGTGCATGAACGCTGGCTGGATGACGCCACCTTTGCCCGTGGCCCGGCGCAGTTTTTCCAGCGCGTGCCGCGGCTGTTGCGCGCGCCGATCATGGCCATGGTGCGGCGCAAGGTGCGTGCCAGCCTGCAGGCCCAGGGGCTGGGGCGCTTCAGTCCGGCCGAACGCCAGCGCCTGTTGCAACTGGATGTCGCCAGCCTGGCCACCCTGCTGGGCGAGCAGCCCTATATGCTGGGCGCGGCACCCAGCTGGCTGGATGCCACGGTATTTGCCTTTCTCGCTTCCGCCTGGCTGGGCACACTGGGCGACACCCCCAGCCAGCAGGCGCTGCGGCAGCACCCCAATCTGCAGGCTTATGTCGAGCGGCTGCGCCGGCAATACTTTCCCGATTGGACGGTTCCAGCATGACTGGCGCGTTTCTTGCAGCACCCGGCAGCATCATCCCGTCCCAGACCCTGAGCATGAGCCAAGATATCCACATCCGACCGGCCACGCTGGCCGACGCCGCCAGCATCGTGGCGATTTACAATCCCTACGTGCTGGACACCACCATCAGTTTTGAAGAGCAGGCAGTGAGCGAGCAGGACATGGCCGAGCGCATGCGCAAGGTGGACGAGCAGGGCCTGCCCTGGCTGGTGGTGGAGCTGCATGGCGAAGTGCTGGGCTATGCCTATGCCACGCGCTGGCGGGTGCGCCATGCCTATCGCTTTGCGGTGGAAACCTCGGTGTATTTTGCCGCCGCCGCCCGCGGCCAGGGCCTGGGCAGCCGGCTGTATCGCGCCTTGCTGCAGCAATTGCGCGCACGGGGGGTGCACATGGCCATCGGCGGCATCGTCCTGCCCAATGAGGCCAGCATCGCCCTGCACGAGGGTCTGGGCTTCCGTCAGGTGGCCACGTTTCACGAGGTGGGCTGGAAGGCCGGCCGCTGGCTGGACGTGGGCTATTGGGAGCTGAAGCTCAATGATGGCCCGCCACCGGGCCATGGCAGCTGACGACGCCATCTGCGCCATGCTGGGGCCATGCCCTCCCCAGTGTGGTGCGTGCAAAACCTTGGACAGCCGCTGCGCTTTGTGACAAATTTGATCAAATACTCACAAAAGGAGCAGACATGACACAGGCCAGCGACATCATCGTGTTTCAACGCAACCCGGTGCGGGTCGAACAGTTCAACGCGGCGGACGAGCGTCGTATCGAAGGTGAATGCGCCCAGACCGTGGAGAACCATTACTCCGATCCCAGCGGCCAGTTTCATGCCGGGATCTGGAGCGGTGGCCGTGGCAGCTGGAAAGTGAAATACAGTGAGCACGAATTCTGCACCCTGCTGGAAGGCTATGTGCGGCTGACCGACAAGCAGGGTGACAGTGTGGAGCTGTATGCCGGCGACCACTTCGTCATTCCGGCAGGGTTCGAAGGGGTGTGGGAAGTGCTGGAACCGGCGCGCAAGACCTACGCCATCTTTGAGCCCAAATAGTTGCGCCTTGCCGTAATGCACAAAGCCCCGCCCTGGCGGGGCTTTGCGATTACCGACCAACCGCAGGGCCTGGCGCGGCGAGCAAGATCGCGCACCCCCCGGGCCAATGCCACAACGGGGCGGGTGTTGGCGGCGCTTACTCGCCCAGGCGGTGTTCCAGTTCTTGCAAGCGGGCCTTGAGGGCGGCTACCTCGGCTTCCAGCGCCGCCACCCGTCCGGCAACGCCGACATCGATGATGGCCGCGGCGCTCAGTTCGCTCTGGCTGGGTTCGCCACTGAGCAGGTGGCACCAGCGCGCTTCGCGCTCACCCGGCTGGCGCGGCAGTTTCATCACCAGCGGCGGGTATTTGTCGGCCAGTGCTTCCAGCGCCCCTTCCACTTCTTCCACGCCTGCAAAACTGTAGATGCGGCCGGAGCGGGTGCGGATTTCCGCGCTGGTCTGCGGGCCGCGCAGCATCAGCAGCGCCAGTGCAGCCTGCCGTGCGCCGTCGATATTCCATTCATAGTTCAGGCGATGCTCATACTTGGCCACCCGGCTGCCGGCCGGCAGGCGCTCGGTGACCAGCTTTTTCGTCATCAGCCCGTCCAGGGCGGCACTCAGCTCGGCATCGGACAACTGCATCACCGGTTCGCGGCTGGTGAGCTGATTGCAGGCGGAAGACAGGCTGTTCAGCGTCAGCGGGTAGGCATCCGGTGTCAGCGCCTGTTTTTCGACCAGTGCGCCCAGTACCCGCACTTCCGCGGCATCCAGTTGGTGTGTATCCATCTTGTGCTCCCTTGTTGCAATGCGCACATCATCGCACCAAGCACACCTGGCAACCAAGCTTTGTCGCCGCTACCGCTCAGCGTGGTGGCTGCTGTTGCGCCAGCAGGGCATCCAGCTGCTGCCGGCGCTGGATCTGGCGCCGGCGGGCGGCATCCTCATCCTCGGCCAGGGCCTTGTACAGTGAAATCGCCATGCCGATCATGATCAGCATGAAGGGCAGCGCTGCCACGATGGACATGGTCTGCAAGCCCTTCAGCCCGCCGCTCGAGAGCAGTACCAGGGCAATGGCCGACAGCAGCACGCCCCAGACCAGCTTGACCCGGTGTCCCGGATTGAGCGAACCGCCGGAGGACAGCATGGCCAGCACAAAGGTGGCGGAATCGGCCGATGTGACGAAAAAGCTGACCACCAGCAACATGGCCAGCATGGATAGCGCGCGCCCACCCGGCAGATAGTCGAACATCACGTACAGCGCGGTGGAAACATCCTGTTTTACCGCGCCGACCAGGTCGGCCCCGCCAAACAATTGCAGCTCCAGTGCCGTACCACCGAATACGGCAAACCAGACAAAGCTGGCCAGGGCCGGCACCAGCATCACCCCCACCACGAATTCGCGTATGGTGCGGCCACGCGAGACGCGGGCGATGAACATGCCGACAAACGGTGCCCAGGTCACCCACCAGGCCCAGTAAAACAGCGTCCAGCTGGCCATCCAGCTGCTCTGGCTGAAGGGCGACATGCGCAGGCTCATGCTGGTGAGATTGCCCAGATAATCACCGAAGGTGGTGGTGAAGGTATCAAAGATAAAACCGCTGGGGCCCAGTACCATCAGCAGCAGCATCAGGCCGCAGGCCAGCAGGATGTTGAGATTGGACAGCCACTTGATCCCCCGTGCCAGGCCGGTGAGCGAGGACAGCAGGAACAGCACGGTGGCAATGGCGACGATGGCAAAGGTCAGCCAGGGCGAAGCCGGCAGGCCAAACAGCTTGAGCAGTCCGCTCTCGATCTGCAAGGTGCCAAAGCCCAGCGAAGTGGCTACGCCGAATACCGTGGCCAGTACGGCCAGGGTATCAATCGCCTTGCCGATGGGGCCATCCACCCGTGCGCCCAGCAGCGGGCGGAAGGCGGCGCTGATCAGCCCCGGCGTGCCACGGTTGAATTTGAAATAGGCCAGTACCAGCCCCATCAGGCTATAGATGGCCCAGGGGTGCAGGCCCCAGTGGAAAAAGGCATAGCGCATGGCGGCACGGGCTGCCTCGGCCGACTGCGGCGTGATGGCTGCGCTGGCCGGGCTGGCGAAGTGGGACAGCGGCTCGGCCACGCCCCAGAACACCAGACCGATGCCCATGCCGGCAGAAAACAGCATGGCAAACCAGCTGCCGCGGGAAAACTCCGGTGCCTCATCCGCTTTTCCCAGCCGGATATGGCCGAAACGACCAAAGGCCAGATACAGGGCAAACACCAGAAAGCCGAATACGCCAAGCAGGTAAAACCAGCCGAAGCGGGCAATGGTATCGCTCAGCAGGGCGGCCGTGGTGTCGGCCAGCTGCTGTGGGGCAAGAGCGCCAAACAGCACAAACAGGGCAGTCAGTAACAGGGATAGTCGCAAGACCAAGCGTGTCTCCTTTCGTTAGACGGCCAGCAGAACGCCGGGGTGGGTGGCCTTCACTGGCAGGGTGGGGCAGGGCTGTCGCCCGCTCCGGCGCAAGGGCCGGGCAGGGGACGGGCGGATGGTGTCAGCTGGCGGCGATGGCATGGCAAGCGGCCATGCAACAGGCGCAGCAGCCTGAAATGGGCGGCAGTCTGTGGGCTGCCATATGGATAATTCAATGAATTCAATACATTGCCTTTTTACCATAACATTATTAGTAAATTGATGTAAACAAATATACTGAATCAGCTGGTGGCCGCCGCAGCCCTGACCGGCGCCTTGTCCCGCCGCCTTGGCCGCGCCAGACGGGTTGATGCTTGACAGCATGCGGCGGACTGGCCAACCTGTCGCCTTTTGAAAAGCATGCAAGGAAACGGTGATGAAGCGGGTGGATCTTCTGTTGGTGGAACAAGGACTTGCCACTTCCCGGACAGCGGCACAAAGCCTGCTGGAAAGCGGCCGGGTCAGCCTGGACGGCCAGATCATCAGCAAGGCCAGTTCAAAATTTCCCGCTGGCACTCCCTTGCAGGTCCGGCCCGATCCGGCCGACCGCTTTGTCTCCCGTGGCGGACAGAAACTGGATGGCGCCTTGCGCCAGGCCGGGCTGGATATCACCGGCTGGCGGGTGCTGGATGTGGGGCAGTCTACCGGCGGCTTTACCGATTGCGCCTTGCAGGCCGGGGCCGAGTATGTGGTGGGCGTGGATGTCGGTCACGACCAGTTGCATCCCAGGCTATGGGATGATCCGCGCGTACGCTGCTTTGAAGGGGTGAACGCGCGCGCACTGGATGGCCGCAGCCTGCTGCAGGCCAATGACGGTTTGCCCTTCGACCTGATGGTGTGCGATGTGTCGTTTATCTCGCTGACGCTGATCCTGCCGTCGGCCCTGCCTTTGCTGGCGGAGAATGGCCGTTTGCTGGGGCTGGTCAAACCGCAGTTCGAGGTGGGACGCGGCGCGCTGGGACATGGCGGCATCGTGCGCGATGAAAGCCTGTTCGCCGGGGTGCAGGACAAGATCAGCAACTGCCTGGACGAGCTGGACTGGGAGGTGGAGCAGTGGTTCGACAGCCCGTTGACCGGTGGCGACGGCAACCGCGAGTTTTTCGTGCTGGCACGCCGGGCGGTCTATTGAGCAGGCAAAGAAAATCCGCAGAGGCGTCATGCACTCTGCGGATGGCACCGGCCACCTTGCCTGTGGCCTGACGGTGCGGTGGGATCTTGCGAGTGAGGCGGCCGGCGGTTTCAGTCTTCCTCGCCGCGCACCACCAGCAGCGGGCAGTGGGTCTTGCGCATGACGTTTTCGGCAAAGCTGCCCAGCAGCAGATGAGCCAGTCCGCTGCGGCCATGGGTGCCGATGACGATCAACTCGGCCTTGCGGCTGTCGGCAAAGCGGATCAAGGCATCCGCCATGTCCTTGCCGCCTTCCCAGCTTTCTGCGATATGGCAGTCCACCCGGCTGACCCCTTCGTTGATGGCCTGTTTTTCTGCCTTGTCCAGCAACTCGCGCGCCTGACGGAAGGCCAGATCATGCAGCTGATGGGTGTCCAGCGCACCCACGCCCTCGATGGCCATGTCGCGCAAACTGGCCACATGCACCAGCGACACGCTGGATTGTGCCGTTTTGGCAATACGTAGTGCCTCGGCTAGAGCCTTTGCAGAAGTTCGGCTACCATCTACTGCAATAACAATGTGTTGATACATGGAGTGCTCCTCGTAAAACCGTCGCTCGCGCCAGGTCAGATGGCGGTACTGTCGGCCGGCATGAGGCCTTGCCCGGCGTCCTGAAGCGGCTGAATGCCCTGTTTGATTTTAGGATACTCGCGGCGGCAGAAAGACTCTCCGAACTAATTGTTATGCATTTGATCTATAACAAACTCGAACAGACCATGGGCCGCGTTTAATGCGTGAACCCATGGTCTGCCGCTATTCCGGCCCGACCCATTTGCATACCAAGGAGGATGGTTTTACATCATGTTGATCTTTGCCTTGCTGTCCTTGCTCGTTATTGCCGCCATCGTTGCCTGGAGTCTGAAGTCGGGCAAGCGCAAAAACAACAAGGTGGCGGACGATAGCCGCATCTATGCCGCACATACCCAGTCCCGGCCCCTGGAGCCGCTGGAACACAGCACCGGCCACGCTTTCGGCCTGTTGCTCAAGGCCGCCCGTGGCGACCGTTCGGTGGTGGAAAAGTGGATCATGGCCGAGCAGCACCAGAATATCCCGCCGATCAGCCGCGATGGTGCGATCGAGCAACTGGCCAAGCGCCTGCAGGCCAGCCGCCGCTAGCCCTAGCGGCCGAGTACCAGCCCCTCGCGGCGTGGATCCGCACCACCGGTATAACCATTACCCGTCCTGACCAGTGCCGACAGGCCACTGGTCATGTCCACCATTTTTACCTGATGCCCCAGCGCCGTCAGCGTGCTGGCCTGCAAGTCCAGTCCCTGACCCGCTTCCAGTTCGGTGGCTCCGTTGCGGTTGCCGTAGTGCGGCAGGCTGACGGCCTGTTGCGGATCCAGCTTCCAGTCCAGCAGGGCGATCAGTGTCTGGGCAACATAGCCGATGATCTGGCTGCCGCCGGGGGAGCCGGTGGCCAGCAGGAACTTGCCCTTGCTGTCGAACACCATGGTGGGCGACATGCTGCTGCGCGGCCGTTTGCGGGCTTCCACCCGGTTGGCTACCGGCAGCCCGTGGTCTTCCGGTGCAAAGGAAAAATCCGTCAGCTGGTTATTCAGCAAAAAGCCCTTGACCAGCATGCGGCTGCCAAACTGGTCTTCAATTGAGCTGGTCATGCTGACCACCCGCCCTTGCCGGTCCACCACATTGAGGTGGGAGGTACAGGGCAGCTCCACTGCACTATCCCTGCCATAGGCCGATAATTTGACGCCGGCCGGCTCACCGGCGCTGGCCGTGCCCATGCTGCGTTCCGGCCGGATCAACAGGCTGCGCTGCTGCACATAATCGGTGGCGACCAGTGCCGCGCTGGGCACGCTGGCAAAAGCCGGGTCGGCCAGATAGCGGTTGCGATCGGCAAAGGCCAGCTTGCCCGCTTCGGCAAACAAATGGATGGTGGAGCCGGCGGTGGGCGACATGCCCGCCAGCGGGAAGCGTTGCAGCATGCCCAGCATTTGCAGCACGGCCACACCGCCGGAGCTGGGTGCATCCATGCCGCAGACCTGCCAGCTGCGATAGGGGGCGCACAGCGGTTTGCGTTCGATGGCCTGGTAGGCTGCCAGATCAGCCGGCAGCATGCGGCCGGGGTTGCGCGGATGCTGGTTGACCTTGTCGATGATGGCCGTGGCGATCTCGCCCTGGTAGAAGGCGCGCGGGCCATGGCGGGCGATCTGCTCCAGCGTTGCCGCATACTCGGGGTTTTTCAGCAGGCTGCCCATGGCTTTGGGCTGGCCATCCGGCTGGTAGAAATAGCGGCGGGCAGCGGCGTCCTCGCGCAGAAACCGGTCGTTAGCCAGCAGGGTGTACAGCCGTGGTGAAATGGCGAAGCCCTGTTGCGCCAGGCGGATGGCCGGCTGGAACAGGCTGGCCCATGGCAGATGGCCACCTTGCTGGTGTGCCAGCTTCAGCATGGCCAGCACGCCGGGCACCCCCACCGAACGTCCCCCCACCACCGCCTGATAAAAGTCCATGGGCTGGCCTTGTGCCTGCAGGAAAAGCTTGCCATCCGCCGTGGCCGGGGCGGTTTCCCGGCCATCGAAGCTGGTGAGCCGGTGGCCGTCGTAATACAGCATGAAGGCCCCGCCCCCGATGCCGGACGATTGTGGCTCGGTCAGGCCCAGCACCAGCTGGGCGGCGATGGCCGCATCGATGGCGCTGCCACCGCGTTGCAGGATTTCCAGCGCAGCCTTGCTGGCGTAGGGATTGGCGGTCGCTACCATGCTGTTGCGTGCGCTGACGGCGGGGCGGGGGCTAAAGCCGCTGGCGGCTTCCGGCGCTGCGGTTTCCGCCAGGGCTGGCAGGGCGCACAGCAAGAGCAGCAGACTGCGTAACAACATGAATTCGGACCTCGTTGGCGATGGGCTGGATCAGCGGTGGCCTCCCGCAGCGCGCGCGGGCGGTGTGAAAAGCACAGGGGCAATGGTGCGACAGGGGCGGGAGAGGGTCAATCCTGCGCGGTCGGCCCCATGCAGAACGGCCTGGCGCGTATAGGCGTCAGGCCGTTGTCCCTGCCAGGGCTGCCGGATCAGGACAGGGTGGCCAGGTACTGGCGCTCCCATGGCGTGATCTGGTTGTGGAAATGGCTGAGTTCCACTTCCTTGACGGCCAGATAGGCGGCGTTGAATTCGCTGCCGAACAGGCGTTCGGCCGTGTCATGGGCGGCCATCAGCGCGCAGGCGGCATCCAGGGTATTGGGCAGGGTGGCGGCATCGGCATTGTTGAAGACATTGCCGACAGCCGGCTCGCTCGGGCTGCATTTTTCTTCCACGCCGAGCAGGCCGGCGCCCAGGCTGGCCGCCAGCGACAGGTAGGCATTGGCATCGCAGCCGGGCAGGCGGTTTTCCACGCGGCGGGCTTCCGGGCCGGATACCGGCACGCGGATGCCTACCGAGCGGTTGTCCACGCCCCAGCTGACATTCACCGGTGCGGCCAGACCCTTGACGAAGCGGCGGAAGGAGTTGGGGCTGGGGCAGAACAGCGGCATCAGGTGCGGCAGATACTGTTGCAGGCCGCCGATGTAATGGAAGAATTCGGCGCTGGCCTCGCCATTGGCCTGGCTGAACACATTATTGCCCTGGCCATCCACCACGCTCTGGTGCAGGTGCATCGAACTGCCGGGCTGGCCGGGCAGCGGCTTGGCCATGCAGACCACGGTCAGGCCGTGCTGGTAGCCGATTTCCTTCAGCGCGTACTTGAACAGGAAGGTCTGGTCGGCCAGCTCCAGCGCATTGCCATGCTTGAGGTTGATCTCGAACTGGCTGGGGCCCATTTCGTGCACATAGGTGTCGGTCTGGATGCCCAGTTGCTCACAGGCGCGGTACAGGTCGTCGAAAAAGCCTTCCAGATCGTTGAGCGTGGAAAAGCTGAAGGCGTCGAAGCCGGTTTCACGGCGGCCGGTGCGCAGGGCCGGTGCCTGGAAGGGCTGCTCCGGATTGGCGTGGGCATCGAAGATGTAAAACTCCAGCTCCGGTGCCACCACCGGGGTCCAGCCACGGGCCTGGTAACGCGCCAGAATGTTTTTCAGCGCCGAGCGCGGTGCCAGCGGCGACAGGCTGCCATCGTGATCAATGTTGTCGCACACCACCATGGCGCGCGGGGTCTTGGCCCAGGGTACCGGGCGCAGGGTGGCGAAATCCGGGCGCAGCACGACATCGGGGTCGTTTTCGCCATAGAAACGGTAGTCGGGAAATTCGCCCACGCAGGTCTGGATGGCGACGGCACGGGCAATGCGCAATTCCTGGCCCTTGATCAGGGCCTTGGCGGGCAGGGTTTTGCCGCGGGCAAAGCCGCTGACATCGGCAAAGGCCAGCTCAACGTCGCGGACGTTTTGCTGAATCAACCATTCGGCTTGAGCAGCCGCGATGGAGTGTTGGGACATGCAGGTCTCCCCTGGAGTGTTCTCGATTGTTTCATCTATCTGCCTGTCTGTCGGTGCTGCATTTTTTTGATTTTGCGGGCTGAGCCCTGTGGGCATTATGCCACCGGCAGGGGGGAGGGCAAGCGCGATATCACTGCGACCGGCCATGGCACATGAAAAAACCGGCCCTGCTTGCAGGCAGGACCGGTTTGATCACAGGCAGGGAAAAGCGCTTACAGCCGGAAGCGTGCTACCGACTGCTGCAACTGGCGGGCGTGCTGGTCGATATTCTGCATGGCCTGGACCGCCAGCTTGACCGAACTCTGGGTTTCCTCCACCACGCCGGCCACCTGTTCCACGCTGACGGCGATATTGGCACCGGCCTGGCTTTGCTCGGTCATGGCGCTTACCACCGAATGCAGGCTTTCCAGTGCACTGTGTGCCTGGCGGCTGATGGTATCCAGCGTCTGGGCGGCCTCATTGGCCTTGCCCACGCCCAGCTGCACCGCGGGGCGGATTTCCTGCATGCGTCCGGCCACGCTGCCGGTTTCATCCACCACGGCCTGGACGATGCTGGTGATTTCATTGGTGGCGCTGGCGGTGCGCTCGGCCAGCTTGCGTACTTCGTCGGCCACCACGGCAAAGCCGCGGCCCATTTCACCGGCGCGGGCGGCCTCGATGGCGGCATTCAGCGCCAGCAGATTGGTCTGGTTGGCGATGTCGCGAATGGTTTCGGCAATGCCGCTGATATTGCGGGTGCGTTCGGCCAGACTGCCGACCAGATCGCTGACATCGCCCACCTGGGTGGCGATGGATTCGATGCCGCTGGCGGCTTCCTTGGCCACCAGCTCACCCTCGCGTGCCAGCTGGCTGGAGCGACGGGCACCTTCTTCCGAGCCGCCGGCATTGTCCTTGACATGATCGATGCTGACCGACAGCTGTTCGATGGAGGCGGCGGCGGAGGCGGTGGAGTTGCTGGCAATGCCGGACACTTCGTCCACCTTGTTCATCTGTGCCGACAGCTGCTGGCCGGCCTGGCCGATATCGTCGGTGGACTGACGGATCTGGTTGATCATTTCGCGCAGCTTCTGCTGCATGTCGTGCATGGCGGCCAGCAGGCTGTGCGGCGGGCCGTTGACCCGGATTTGTTCGGTCAGGTCGCCCTGGGCAATCTGGCGCACCACCTGGGCGGCGTAGCCGGGCTCACCGCCCAGCGAGCGCACGATGCTGCGCGACATGGCGCTGCCCAGCACGACCAGCGCCAGCACCGACAGACCGCTGATGAGCAGCAGGATGGTGCCCTGACGCCAGAACAGGGCGTCGATATCGTCAATGAAAAAGCCGGTGCCCACCGTCCAGCCCCAGGGGTCGAAGCGCACCACGCCGTTGAGCTTGGGCAGCTGCTCCTTGCCTGCCCCGCGCGAGGTCAGGATGGTGACGATGCCGTAATGGTCTTTTTGCAGTGCTTCGTTGTAGACGGCTACCGTGGTGCGGCCATCGGGCACGGTACTGCCCATGTCCACCTTGCCTTCACGGTCAGCCTTGGGATGCAGCACCAGCCGGTTGTCGCTGTCGCGGGCAAAGAAGTAGATGTCGTCCACCTTCAGTGCCTTCAGCGCCTTGCGTGCCATGTCCTGTGCCTGTGGCCGGCTCAGTTTGCCGCTGACTTCCTGTTTGGCGTAGTAGTCGAGCGTGTTCTCCGCCATGCGCAGCAACAGGGTGATCTGCTCGCGCTTTTCGCTCTGCAGCGTGCTGCGGGTGATGTACAGCGAAGTGGCTGCCAGGGCGATCAGCGCGATCAGGCTGGCAGCAATGATGATGAGCAGACGGGTATTGACGCGCACGATGGCAGTCCTTGGCGTGGAGTGAGTTCTTTAAGATGGCATCTTCTGTAAGTTGCCCCGGTAAATATACCGGGGCATTGTTAATACTAAACGCAGGGTCAGGCCGGAATAACTGCTGAAAACCCCTAGTCGCTCTTTATTGGCGGCGGATGATTCACTTATAGCTTGTGTTCGGCCAAAGCGGCAGTAAAAACTGCAAAATCCAGCTCCACCTGATCGGCATAGCTCATGGCATAGCTGGCGATGGCCTGGTCGAATTTGTCCGACTGGCCGATATAGCCGGCCATTTCCGCAGCACGGCCACCGGATTTGGCATGGGCGCGTGCCAGTGCCCAGGCACAGGCCTGGCCGAATGCCGCCAGGCTTTCCGCCGAGTCGAATGATTCCAGTGCCGGTGCTGCCTTCATGTCGCGCAGCTGGCGTACATAGAAATGACGGTCGCCCGGCCCGGTCGTCCAGCCCAGGAACAGGTCACTGGCTGCCTGCATCAGCCGCTGGCCAAATACCACACGCTTGCCCTGGTGGCCGTGCACGCAGGGCTGGGTGTAGGGCTCCAGCACCGAGTTGCGTGCTTCTTTCAATTGCAGGAACAGCGGCTGGTCGTATTCATCCTGCAGCAGCATCACCAGGCAACGGGTGCCGACGCTGCCCACCCCCACCACCTTGAAGGCGGCATCCACCAGCCGGAAGCGGCTGAGCAGGGTGCGGCGGTCTTCTTTCAGCGTGGCGCTGTACTCGGCCAGCATGGTGTGCAGCAAGTCGTGTGAGCTGCCATCGCCCAGCCAGTGCTCATCATTGCCCCAGACCTGGTCTTGCTGCTGCATGTGGAAGATCACCGGCGGGTTGTCGCGCAGCCGCAGGCTGCCGTCTTCCAGTACCGTCATCTTTGGCAGCAGTTTTTCCTGGGTCTGGCCGCGTGCCTTGTCCGCCAGCTTCAGCAGCTGCTGGCGGATGCTGTCGCTATTGGCCCGCTGCAGTAATTGTTCGAAACCCACCTTGCAGTACCACAGCTCCAGCTGGCTCATCTGGGCATATTCCTGCATGCGCTTGCGGTAGGTTCCCACCAGCTGGCACACCGCCTGGCGTGCTGCCGCATTGCTGAAGCCGCGATTGCGCGCCGCCAGCACCACGCTGACCGCCAGGCGCTTGATGTCCCATTCCCACGGTGCCTGGTGCGTTTCGTCGAAGTCGTTGATGTCGAACATCAGCTGGCGTTCCGGCGAAGCGAAGAAGCCGTAGTTCATCAGGTGGGCATCGCCGCAGGTTTGCAGGGTGATGCCGCTATTGGGGGTGGCGGCCAGATCGGCGGCCTGGATCATGGCCATGCCGCGGAAGAAGGCAAAGGGCGAAGCCTGCATGCGGCTGTAGCGCAGGGGAATCAGCGAGGGTACCCGGCCTGCGGAGGTCTGCCGCAGCATGTCCACCACGTCGCGTTGCGGGCTGAGCAGGCATTGCGCCTGCAGGGTGCGGGAGCAGCTTTCACGGCGCGCCTTGCCGGCGGCCAGGCGTTTTTCATATTGCAGATGTGCGGGAGTGGGCATGGCAGTTAACTGGCTGTAGATGACAATTCAGCACAGTGTAATCCCGCAGACATGAAAAATTGATGATGGGATGTCATTTGCTGTCACGGACAGCACGGTGGCTAGTCTTGCAGCAGGCAGTGCAGCAATTGCTGGCGCTCGTGCCGGGCCGCTGCGGGATGGGTGGAAGGCGCCGTCTGAAGCCGGGGGCGGGTGAGGGTCATGCCGATTTTATCCACAGATTCATGCACAGGC